>NZ_BCBI01000087.1:0-15687 GCF_001320565.1 Pseudomonas sp. NBRC 111132 | reverse complement strand
GGTGCCGACGTTAACGTGGGGAAGGGAACGATCAAATTTTTCTTTAGCCACGACAGTGAACCTCTTGCCTAAAGGGGATTAGCCTTGTTTTTTAACGAGTGCTTCGACGATGTTCGACGGAGCTTCGGCGTATTTGGAGAATTCCATGGAGTAGCTTGCGCGACCCTGAGACATGGAACGAACGTCGGTTGCGTAACCGAACATTTCTCCGAGCGGTACTTCAGCACGGACGACACGGCCAGAGACCGATTCATCCATACCCTGGACCAGACCACGACGACGGTTCAGGTCACCCATCACGTCACCCAGGTAGTCTTCCGGGGTTACAACTTCGACCTTCATGATCGGCTCGAGAACCACACCGCCGCCTTTAGTGGCCAGCTGTTTGGTCGCCATCGAAGCAGCGATCTTGAACGCCATTTCGTTGGAGTCGACGTCGTGGTACGAACCGTCGAATACCGCGGCCTTCAGGCCGATCAGAGGATAGCCGGCAACAACGCCGTTCTTCATCTGCTCTTCGATACCCTTCTGGATCGGGGCGATGAATTCCTTAGGAATTACACCACCAACGACTTCGTTGGAGAACACCAGACCTTCGGTGATGTTGCCTTTCTCGTCGACTTCTGGCTCCGAGAAACGGATCCAGCAGTGACCGAACTGACCACGACCGCCCGACTGACGAACGAACTTGCCTTCGATCTCGACGTTGGACTTGGTGATCTTCTCGCGGTACGAAACCTGCGGCTTGCCGATGTTGGCTTCGACGTTGAATTCGCGCTTCATGCGATCAACGAGGATGTCCAAGTGCAGCTCACCCATGCCCGAGATGATGGTCTGGCCAGTCTCTTCGTCGGTCTTGACGCGGAACGACGGGTCTTCCTGGGCCAGCTTGCCCAGTGCAATACCCATCTTCTCCTGGTCAGCCTTGGTTTTCGGCTCTACGGAGAGCGAAATAACCGGCTCAGGGAAGTCCATACGCTCAAGAATGATTGGCTTGTCGGCGTTGCACAGGGTTTCGCCCGTGGTCACGTCCTTCATACCGATCAGTGCGGCGATGTCGCCAGCGCGCACTTCCTTGATCTCTTCACGCTGGTTGGCGTGCATCTGCACCATACGGCCAACGCGCTCTTTCTTGCCTTTGACCGAGTTGATGACCGAGTCACCAGAGGTCAGAACGCCCGAGTAGACGCGAACGAAGGTCAGAGTACCCACGAACGGGTCAGTCGCGATCTTGAACGCCAGAGCCGAGAACGGCTCGTCGTCGTCAGCGTGACGCACGTCTTTACGAACAGCCGGATCTTCTTTGTCCAGCTCTTTGTCGTCCGGATTGATACCCTGGATTGCAGGGATCTCGGTCGGAGCAGGCAGGTAGTCGATGACGGCGTCGAGAACCAGGGGAACGCCCTTGTTCTTGAACGACGAACCGCAGACGGCCGGTACGATTTCGCTGGCCAGGGTGCGCGCGCGCAGACCGGCCTTGATCTCTTCGACGGTCAGCTCTTCGCCTTCCAGGTACTTGTTCATCAGCTCTTCGCTGGACTCGGCAGCCGCTTCAACCATGTTGGAGCGCCACTCTTGAGCCAGCTCCAGCATATCGGCAGGAATTTCTTCCTCGCGATAGGTGGTGCCCTTGTCGTCGTCGTTCCAGTAGATAGCCTTCATCTTGATCAGGTCGACCTGACCCTGGAAGTTATCTTCCGAACCGATGGCCAGCTGAACAGGAACCGGGGTGTGACCCAGACGGTTCTTGATCTGACCTACGACGCGCAGGAAGTTTGCACCGGCACGGTCCATCTTGTTCACGTAAACAACACGTGGAACGCCGTATTTGTTGGCCTGACGCCATACGGTTTCGGACTGAGGCTCAACACCGGAGGTACCGCAGAACACAACGACCGCGCCGTCGAGTACGCGCAGCGAACGCTCTACTTCAATGGTGAAGTCAACGTGGCCGGGGGTGTCGATGACGTTTACACGGTAGTTGTCATACTGACCAACGGAGCCTTTCCAGAAGGTGGTAACGGCAGCGGAGGTAATGGTGATACCCCGCTCCTGCTCCTGCACCATCCAGTCGGTGGTCGCGGCGCCGTCATGCACCTCGCCCATTTTGTGGCTCAGACCTGTGTAGAACAGGATCCGCTCGGTAGTGGTGGTCTTGCCCGCGTCAACGTGGGCACAGATACCAATGTTACGGTAGCGGTTAATTGCTGTAGTACGAGCCATAAAGCCCTCGCAAAATGATTGATGCTTGAATTAGAAGCGGTAGTGCGAGAACGCTTTGTTGGCTTCAGCCATACGGTGAACGTCTTCACGCTTCTTGACTGCAGCACCCTTGCCTTCGGCAGCATCCAGCAGTTCGCCGGCCAAACGCAGAGCCATCGACTTCTCGCCGCGCTTGCGGGCGTAGTCTACGAGCCAGCGCATTGCCAGAGCGTTACGACGGGATGGACGAACTTCAACCGGAACCTGGTAAGTAGCACCGCCTACACGACGGGACTTAACTTCGACCAGCGGAGCGATGGCGTCGAGAGCTTTCTCGAAGATTTCCAGGGGGTCGCTGTTCTTGCGTGCTTTGACGGTATCCAGGGCACCGTAAACGATGCGCTCGGCTACGGCCTTCTTGCCGCTTTCCATCACGTGGTTCATGAACTTGGCGAGGATCTGGGATCCGTACTTCGGATCGTCAAGGATCTCACGTTTTGCTGCTACACGACGTCTTGGCATGATAAGCCCTCAAACGGTCTTCAGGTTAGCCCGGGACGTGGGTCTTCGACCCCTGCCCGACCTTACTCTTATCGACTCAAAAAAATGGATGCCTGCAAACGGCCGATTACTTCGGACGCTTGGTACCGTACTTCGAACGACCCTGGTTACGGCCTTTAACGCCCGAAGTATCCAGAGAGCCGCGAACGGTGTGGTAACGAACACCTGGCAAGTCTTTTACACGGCCGCCACGGATCAGGACGACGCTGTGCTCTTGCAGGTTGTGGCCTTCACCACCGATGTACGAGGAAACCTCGAAACCGTTGGTCAGACGCACACGGCATACTTTACGCAGTGCCGAGTTAGGTTTTTTCGGCGTGGTGGTGTACACACGGGTGCACACGCCACGACGTTGCGGGCAGTTCTGCAGCGCAGGAACGTCGGACTTCTCGACCGAACGCTTACGCGGCTGACGTACCAGCTGGTTGATAGTTGCCATCTACTAGCTCCACTGATTGTCTTGCGACTCTATTGTCTTGCAAGAAAGCCAAAAATTGGCGAGACGGAGCCTCACCAAATTTAAGGGTACAAAAGTCTAAAGAGGATCTTGCACCCAGTCAAGACGAGGCCCCGACCAACCCCGCCCGATCATCGGCAACATTTTATGTCGCCGATGCCCGTTCGAGGCTGGTCGGGGCCCTGCCCTGTACTTAGTTACCGCTGGAATTCAGCGCTTCGGTCAGTGCGGCTTCCACCTCACTGGCACTTACGCGCAGCGGCTTGTCGGCATCACGGCGACGCTTGCGCTCGCTGTGGTAGGCCAGACCAGTACCAGCCGGGATCAGACGACCCACGACCACGTTCTCTTTCAGGCCGCGCAGGTAATCGCGCTTGCCGGTTACCGCCGCTTCGGTCAGTACGCGGGTGGTTTCCTGGAAGGAAGCCGCGGAGATGAACGATTCGGTCGACAGCGACGCCTTGGTGATACCCAGCAGCACGCGAGTGAACTTCGAGATGAACTTGTCCTCGCCGGCGAGACGCTCGTTCTCGACCAGTACGTGAGTCAGTTCCATCTGGTCGCCCTTGATGAAGCTGGAATCGCCCGACTCGGAGATCTCGACCTTGCGCAGCATCTGACGCAGGATGGTCTCGATGTGCTTGTCGTTGATCTTCACGCCTTGCAGACGGTAAACGTCCTGGATCTCGTTGACGATGTACTTCGCCAGCGCGCTCACACCCAGCAGACGCAGGATGTCGTGCGGATCGCTCGGGCCGTCGGAGATAACTTCACCGCGGTTTACCTGCTCACCTTCGAAGACGTTCAGGTGGCGCCACTTCGGAATCAGCTCTTCGTACGGATCGCTACCGTCGGTCGGAGTGATTACCAGGCGACGCTTGCCCTTGGTCTCTTTACCGAATGCGATGGTGCCGCTGACTTCAGCCAGAATCGAGGCTTCTTTCGGACGGCGCGCTTCGAACAAGTCGGCAACGCGCGGCAGACCACCGGTGATGTCACGGGTCTTCGACGTTTCTTGCGGGATACGCGCGATAACGTCACCAACACCGATCTGGGCACCGTCAGCCACACCAACGAGGGCGTTGGCTGGCAGGAAGTACTGAGCCGGTACGTCGGTACCAGGCAGGTACAGATCCTTGCCATTGGCATCGACCATCTTGATTGCCGGACGGATTTCCTTGCCTGCGGCAGGGCGATCCTTGACGTCCAGTACTTCAATGTTGGTCAAGCCGGTCAGCTCATCGGTCTGACGCTTGATGGTGATGTTTTCTTCCATGCCCACGAAGGTCACGGTACCTTTCAGCTCGGTAACGATCGGGTGGGTGTGCGGGTCCCACTTGGCGACGATGGCGCCAGCTTCGACCTTTTCACCTTCCTTGACCGAAATCACCGCACCGTAAGGCAGCTTGTAACGCTCACGCTCACGACCGAATTCGTCGGCGATGGCCAACTCACCGGAACGCGATACAGCAACCAAGTTGCCGTCGGCACGCTCAACCTGCTTCAGGTTGTGCAGACGCACCATACCGCCGTTCTTAACCTGGACGCTGTCAGCTGCCGAAGTACGGCTTGCAGCACCACCGATGTGGAACGTACGCATGGTCAGCTGGGTACCCGGCTCACCGATCGACTGCGCAGCGATAACGCCGACAGCTTCACCGATGTTCACCTGGTGACCACGCGCCAGGTCACGACCGTAGCACTTGGCGCAGATGCCGTAGCGGGTTTCGCAGTTGATCGGCGAGCGTACGATAACTTCGTCGATGCTGTTCAGCTCGATGAATTCGACCCACTGCTCGTCGACCAGCGTACCGGCTGGAACGATGACATCTTCGGTACCTGGCTTGAATACGTCACGGGCGATTACACGACCCAGTACACGCTCACCCAGCGGCTCTACAACGTCACCGCCTTCGATGTGCGGAGTCATCAGCAGGCCATGGTCGGTGCCGCAGTCGATCTCGGTCACGACCAGGTCTTGCGCCACGTCTACCAGACGACGAGTCAGGTAACCGGAGTTAGCAGTCTTCAAGGCGGTATCCGCCAGACCCTTACGAGCACCGTGAGTCGAGATGAAGTACTGAAGTACGCTCAGACCTTCACGGAAGTTCGCAGTGATCGGCGTCTCGATGATCGAGCCGTCCGGCTTGGCCATCAGACCACGCATACCGGCCAGCTGACGGATCTGGGCCGCAGAACCCCGCGCACCCGAGTCAGCCATCATGTACATCGAGTTGAAGGACTCTTGCTCGACTTCCTTGCCCTCGCGGTCGATGACCTTCTCTTTCGAGAGGTTGGCCATCATCGCCTTGGACACTTCGTCGTTCGCCTTGGACCACAAGTCGATGACTTTGTTGTACTTCTCGCCCTGGGTTACCAGGCCGGAAGCGTACTGGCTCTCGATTTCCTTCACTTCATCGGTAGCGCTGTTGATGATGCGCGCTTTCTCATCAGGGATGACAAAGTCGTTCACACCAATGGACACGCCAGAGATGGTGGAGTAAGCGAAACCGGTGTACATCAGTTGGTCAGCGAAGATGACGGTCTCTTTCAGACCCACCACGCGGTAGCACTGGTTGATCAGCTTGGAGATCGCTTTCTTCTTCATCGGCTGGTTGACCACGTCGTACGGCAGACCTGCCGGTACAACCTGGAACAGCAGCGCACGGCCAACGGTGGTGTCGACGATGCGGGTGTTCTTGGTCACGCTGCCATCACGATCTTTCACGGTTTCGTTGATACGAACCTTGATTTTCGCGTGCAAGGCAGCCTCGCCGGCGCGGAATACGCGGTCGACTTCCTGCAGGTCGGCAAATACGCGACCTTCACCCTTGGCGTTGATGGCTTCACGGGTCATGTAGTAAAGACCCAGTACAACGTCCTGCGACGGAACGATGATTGGCTCACCGTTGGCTGGCGACAGGATGTTGTTGGTCGACATCATCAGCGCGCGCGCTTCGAGCTGGGCTTCCAGCGTCAGCGGCACGTGAACAGCCATCTGGTCACCGTCGAAGTCGGCGTTGTACGCGGCACAGACCAGCGGGTGCAGCTGAATAGCCTTACCTTCGATCAGTACCGGCTCAAAGGCCTGGATACCCAGACGGTGCAGTGTTGGTGCACGGTTGAGCAGTACGGGGTGTTCGCGAATCACTTCGGCGAGAACGTCCCACACCTCTGGCAGCTCGCGCTCGACCATCTTCTTGGCAGCCTTGATGGTGGTCGCCAGACCACGCATTTCAAGCTTGCCGAAAATGAACGGCTTGAACAGCTCGAGGGCCATCTTCTTCGGCAGACCGCACTGGTGCAGACGCAGGGTCGGGCCTACGGTAATTACCGAACGACCGGAGTAGTCCACGCGCTTACCGAGCAAGTTCTGACGGAAACGACCTTGCTTACCTTTGATCATGTCAGCCAGGGACTTCAGCGGACGCTTGTTCGAGCCAGTGATGGCGCGACCGCGACGGCCGTTGTCCAGCAGGGCGTCGACCGCTTCCTGCAGCATGCGCTTTTCGTTGCGCACGATGATGTCTGGCGCCGACAGATCCAGCAGGCGCTTCAGACGGTTGTTACGGTTGATCACCCGACGATACAGGTCGTTCAGGTCGGAGGTCGCGAAGCGGCCACCATCCAGCGGTACCAGCGGACGCAGATCCGGCGGCAGCACTGGCAGGACGGTCAGGACCATCCACTCAGGCAGGTTGCCCGAGCCCTGGAAAGCTTCCATCAGCTTCAGGCGCTTGGACAGCTTCTTGATCTTGGTTTCCGAGTTGGTCTGCGGAATTTCTTCGCGCAGGCGGCCAATCTCGTGCTCCAGGTCGATAGCGTGCAGCAGCTCGCGGACAGCCTCGGCACCCATGCGGGCGTCGAAGTCGTCACCGAACTCTTCCAGCGCTTCGAAGTACTGCTCATCGTTCAGCAGCTGGCCCTTCTCCAGGGTGGTCATGCCCGGATCGATAACGACATAGCTCTCGAAGTAGAGCACGCGCTCGATGTCACGCAGGGTCATGTCCATCAGCAAGCCGATACGGGACGGCAGCGATTTCAGGAACCAGATGTGAGCAACTGGCGAGGCCAGTTCGATGTGCGCCATGCGCTCACGACGAACCTTCGCCAAGGCAACTTCAACGCCGCACTTCTCGCAGATCACACCGCGGTGCTTGAGGCGCTTGTACTTGCCGCACAGGCACTCGTAGTCCTTGACTGGGCCAAAGATCTTGGCGCAGAACAGGCCGTCGCGCTCAGGCTTGAACGTACGGTAGTTGATGGTTTCCGGCTTCTTAACTTCACCGAACGACCACGAACGGATCATTTCAGGCGACGCCAGACCGATACGGATGGCGTCGAACTCTTCGACTTGACCCTGGTTTTTCAGCAAATTCAGTAGGTCTTTCAAGGCCTTTCCTCCTGGCGGAGCAGGGAGCGGGCATTACCTGCCCCACTCCCCTTCGCGTCACGTGTTATTCGGTTTCCAGATCGATATCGATACCGAGCGAACGGATCTCTTTGATCAACACGTTGAAGGACTCGGGCATGCCCGGCTCCATACGGTGATCGCCATCCACGATGTTCTTGTACATCTTGGTACGGCCGTTCACGTCGTCCGACTTCACTGTGAGCATTTCTTGCAGGGTGTATGCCGCGCCGTATGCTTCCAGCGCCCACACTTCCATCTCCCCGAAACGCTGACCACCGAACTGCGCCTTACCACCCAGCGGCTGTTGGGTAACCAGACTGTAGGAACCAGTGGAACGCGCGTGCATCTTGTCGTCCACCAAGTGGTTCAGCTTGAGCATGTACATGTAACCAACGGTCACAGGGCGCTCGAACTTGTTGCCGGTACGGCCATCGAACAGCACCATCTGGCCGCTCTCTGGCAGGTCGGCCAGCTTCAGCATGGCCTTGATCTCGCGTTCCTTGGCACCATCGAAGACCGGGGTAGCCATAGGCACGCCTTTCTTCAGGTTGTTGGCCAGGGCCAGGATCTCTTCGTCGGTGAACTCGTCGAGGTTTTCCTGACGACCGCCGATCTCGTTGTAGACCTCGGTCAGGAACACGCGCAGCTCAGCGGCTTTGCGCTGCTCTTCGAGCATGCGGTCGATCTTCTCGCCCAGGCCCTTGGCCGCCAGGCCCAGGTGGGTTTCAAGGATCTGACCAACGTTCATACGCGAAGGTACGCCCAGCGGGTTCAGTACGACGTCAACCGGAGTACCGTTGGCATCGTGCGGCATGTCTTCTACCGGCATGATTACCGAGACAACACCTTTGTTACCGTGACGACCGGCCATCTTGTCACCCGGCTGGATGCGACGGCGGATTGCCAGGTAAACCTTGACGATCTTCAGTACGCCCGGCGCCAGGTCATCGCCCTGCTGCAGCTTGCGCTTCTTGTCTTCGAACT
This sequence comes from Pseudomonas sp. NBRC 111132, assembly GCF_001320565.1. NCBI lineage: Bacteria > Pseudomonadati > Pseudomonadota > Gammaproteobacteria > Pseudomonadales > Pseudomonadaceae > Pseudomonas > Pseudomonas sp. NBRC 111132. The sequence goes on along the minus strand of NZ_BCBI01000087.1, from coordinate 7,069 downwards.
TGTCGTCCAGCAGACGGCGACGGTCGACGATGTACTGCTGAGCCTTTTCCAGCTGCTCGTTCAGTGCATCTTCAGCCATGCGCAGCTTGAACCACTGGCCGTGCTCCAGACCGCCCAGCACTTCGTCAGTGATCACGGTGCCTTTCTTCAGGCCCGCGCCACCGTCGACCACCTGGCCGTTCAGGGCAGAACGCAGACGCTCGAAGGTTGCACCTTCGACGATGCGGAACTCTTCGTTGAGGTCCTTGCGGATCTCGTCCAGCTGCATCTTCTCGATGGCCAGGGCGCGGCTGTCGCGCTCGACGCCATCACGGGTGAAGACCTGTACGTCGATGACAGTACCCTTGGTGCCGGTTGGCACACGCAGGGAGGTGTCCTTAACGTCGCTGGCCTTCTCACCGAAGATTGCGCGCAGCAGTTTTTCTTCCGGAGTCAGCTGGGTTTCGCCTTTTGGCGTGACTTTGCCGACCAGGATGTCGCCAGCGCCGACTTCAGCACCTACGTAAACGATACCGGCTTCGTCCAGCTTGTTCAGTGCAGCTTCACCCACGTTCGGGATGTCCGCAGTGATTTCCTCTGGGCCAAGCTTGGTGTCACGCGCCACACAGGTCAGTTCCTGAATGTGGATGGTGGTGAAGCGGTCTTCCTGAACCACACGCTCGGACAGGCAGATGGAGTCTTCGAAGTTGAAGCCGTTCCACGCCATGAACGCGATGCGCATGTTCTGACCCAGTGCCAGCTCACCCATGTCGGTGGACGGGCCGTCGGCCATGATGTCGCTACGCTGAACCTTGTCACCCTTGCTCACCAGCGGACGCTGGTTGATGCAGGTGTTCTGGTTCGAACGGGTGTATTTGGTCAGGTTGTAGATATCTACACCTGCTTCACCGGTTTCCACCTCGTCGTCGTTAACGCGAACAACGATACGGCTGGCGTCGACCGAATCGATCACACCACCGCGGCGAGCAACCACGCATACACCGGAGTCACGGGCAACGTTGCGCTCCATGCCGGTACCTACCAGCGGCTTGTCAGCACGCAGGGTCGGTACAGCCTGACGCTGCATGTTCGAGCCCATCAATGCACGGTTGGCGTCGTCGTGCTCAAGGAACGGAATCAGCGACGCAGCAACAGAAACAACCTGCTTCGGCGAAACGTCCATCAGGGTGACGTCTTCCGGCGCCTTGACGGTGAATTCGTTGAGGTGACGAACAGCTACCAGCTCATCGATCAGTTGCTTCTTCTCGTTCATCGCGGCCGAAGCCTGGGCGATGACGTGATCCGCTTCTTCAATGGCCGACAGGAACACGATGTCGTCGCTGACAACGCCTTCCTTCACCACGCGGTACGGGCTTTCCAGGAAGCCGTACTGGTTGGTGCGGGCATAGGCCGCCAGGGAGTTGATCAGGCCGATGTTCGGACCTTCAGGGGTCTCGATCGGGCACACACGGCCGTAGTGGGTCGGGTGTACGTCACGGACTTCGAAGCCGGCACGCTCACGGGTCAGACCGCCAGGGCCGAGTGCGGAAACGCGGCGCTTGTGGGTGATCTCGGAGAGCGGGTTGTTCTGGTCCATGAACTGGGACAGCTGGCTGGAACCGAAGAACTCTTTCACCGCCGCCGCAACCGGCTTGGCGTTGATCAGGTCTTGCGGCATCAGGCCTTCGCTTTCTGCCATCGACAGACGTTCCTTGACCGCACGCTCGACGCGCACCAGGCCAACACGGAACTGGTTTTCAGCCATTTCGCCGACGCAACGTACGCGACGGTTACCCAGGTGGTCGATGTCGTCGACGATGCCCTTGCCGTTACGGATATCGACCAGGGTCTTCAGGACCTCGACGATGTCTTCCTTGCTCAGCACGCCCGAACCTTCGATCTCGGTACGACCGATACGACGGTTGAACTTCATGCGGCCTACGGCCGACAGGTCGTAACGCTCGGCGCTGAAGAACAGGTTGTTGAACAGGGTCTCGGCTGCATCCTTGGTTGGCGGCTCGCCTGGACGCATCATGCGGTAGATTTCGACCAGAGCTTCCAGCTGGTTGCTGGTGGTGTCGATCTTCAGGGTGTCGGAGATGAACGGACCGCAATCAATGTCGTTGGTGTACAGGGTCTCGATACGGACAACCTGCGCCTTGGCGACCTTGATCAGCAGTTCGGTGGTCATCTCGGTGTTGCATTCAGCGAGGATCTCGCCGGTAGCCGGATGCACGATAGCCTTGGCGGTAGTGCGACCCAGGACGTATTCCATTGGAACGTCCAGCTGCTTGACGCCGGCTTTTTCGAGCTGGTTGATGTGGCGCGCGGTGATACGACGGCCTTGCTCAACGATGACTTTGCCGGTTTCGTCATGGATGTCCATGACTGCAACTTCACCACGCAGACGCTGCGGCACCAGTTCCAGGCTGAGTTTCTCGCCGGAAATGTGGAACACGTTGGTGGTATAGAAGGTGTTCAGCACTTCTTCAGTGCTGTAACCCAGGGCGCGCAGAAGCACCGAGGCCGGCAGTTTGCGGCGACGGTCGATACGCACGAACACGCAGTCCTTCGGGTCGAACTCGAAGTCCAGCCAGGAGCCGCGGTAAGGGATGATGCGAGCGGAGTACAGCAGCTTGCCGGAGCTGTGAGTCTTGCCACGGTCGTGGTCGAAGAACACACCAGGCGAACGGTGCAGCTGGGAAACGATCACACGCTCGGTACCGTTGATAACGAAGGTACCGTTCTCAGTCATCAGGGGGATTTCACCCATGTAGACTTCTTGCTCTTTGATGTCCTTGATCGCTTTGTTCGACGATTCCTTGTCGAAGATGATCAGGCGCACCTTGACCCGCAGTGGGACCGCGAAGGTCACGCCACGCAGGACACATTCCTTCACATCGAAGGCGGGCTCGCCCAGGCGATAGCCTACGTACTCCAGGGCAGCATTGCCGGAGTAGCTGATGATCGGGAATACCGATTTGAAGGCCGCGTGCAGGCCGACGTCGCGGAAGTGATCCTTGGATGCTCCCGCTTGCAGGAATTCGCGATACGAATCCAGCTGGATGGCCAGGAGGTAAGGCACATCCATAACGTCCGGCAACTTGCTAAAGTCCTTGCGGATACGTTTTTTCTCAGTGTATGAGTAAGCCATCAGCGTTCCCCAGCTTGGTCACCTGCTTGTTTGGCTTCTCCCGGCGGGAGCAGCCAGAAAATCGTGCAAACCCCTTGGTTTGCGCCACCCACATGGGTGTCTTGCAGCTCGTTATCGGGACCGGCCTGACCGGCCACCAATAACGGAAAAAGGCCGGTGGCATAAGCCACCAGCCATCAGCCTTCGCTCAACGCTCAGGCTGGCATCGCACAGTCGAGATTACTTCAGCTCGACTTTGGCGCCTGCTTCTTCCAGCTTCTTCTTAGCGTCTTCAGCGGCTTCTTTCGAAACGCCTTCAGCTACTACCTGAGGAGCGCCATCGACTTTCTCTTTGGCTTCTTTCAGGCCCAGACCGGTCAGTTCGCGAACGGCTTTGATCACGTTCACTTTCTTGTCGCCGGCTTCAACCAGAACAACGTTGAACTCGGTCTGCTCTTCAACAACGGCAGCAGCAGCAGCTGGGCCAGCAGCGGCAACAGCAGCGGTAACGCCGAAGGTTTCTTCCATTGCTTTGATCAGCTCAACAACTTCCAGAACGGTTTTCTGGCCGATTGCTTCGATGATTTGTTCGTTAGTCAGAGACATGACTTAAATCCTGTATTGGGGTGACAGCCTACGCAGCCATCAAATTAAACGTATGATTTTGAAAGAGTTCGCGTGCCTTAGGCAGCGGTAGCTTCTTTCTGGTCGCGAATGGCTGCCAGAGTACGAGCCAGCTTGCTGGTGGCGCCTTGGATAACGCTCATCAGTCGTGCAATAGCTTCGTCGCGGGTCGGCAGGGTAGCCAACACGTCGATCTGGTTCGCTGCAATGAAATTGCCGTCAAACGCAGCTGCCTTGATCTCGAACTTGTCCTGACCCTTGGCGAACTCTTTGAACAGACGAGCAGCAGCGCCCGGGTGTTCGTTGGAGAAAGCAATCAGGGTCGGGCCTTTGAACGCGTCGTTGAGGATCGAAAATTCGGTGCCTTCAACAGCGCGCTTGAGCAGGGTGTTACGTACAACACGTACGTAAACGCCAGCTTCGCGGGCCTCTTTACGGAGTCCGGTCATTGCGCTTACAGTCACACCACGGGCATCGGCCACGACAGCGGACAGAGCGACTTTGGCAGCCTCGTTGACTTCAGCGACGATGGCCTTCTTGTCTTCGAGTTTAATTGCCACGGGTTTACTCCTGGTTTTTACCGTTTCATCTGGCCGAAGCCGGATGTCGTTTTGGTGTCTGATTCGGTAACGAATCGGGAGCACCATCTGCGTGGGCTGGTGTTTTAAGGCTTGCGCCGCCTACGGTCTTGGATAGCCCCCGCCAGGCAGGGACCCCAATTTTTGCTGGCGGCGCGACTGGTCGCGCCGCCATGTTCTTACACGTTCAGCGAGCTCTGATCGATGACCAGACCTGGGCCCATGGTGGTGCTCAGGGTAACGCGCTTGACGTAGATACCTTTCGAAGAAGCTGGCTTGATACGCTTCAGATCAGCGATCAGGGCCTCAACGTTTTCCTTCAGCTTGCCAGCTTCAAAGCCGACCTTGCCAACGGAAGTGTGGATGATACCGTTTTTGTCGGTACGGTAGCGAACCTGACCAGCCTTGGCGTTTTTCACGGCAGTGGCTACGTCTGGGCTAACGGTACCAACTTTCGGGTTAGGCATCAGGCCGCGAGGACCCAGAACCTGACCCAGTTGACCTACAACGCGCATGGCATCAGGCGATGCGATGACGACGTCATAGTTCAGGTCGCCGGCTTTCATTTCGGCAGCCAGATCGTCCATACCTACACGGTCAGCGCCGGCAGCCAGAGCGGCTTCAGCAGCTGGACCCTGGGTGAAGACAGCAACGCGAACGGTCTTACCAGTGCCGTGTGGCAGCACAGTAGCGCTACGTACGACCTGGTCGGATTTACGCGGGTCAACACCGAGGTTAACGGCGATGTCGTAGGACTCGACGAACTTGGCAGCAGGCAGCGAAGCCAGCAGAGTTGCCGCTTCTTCGAAGTTGTAGGACTTGCCTGCTTCGATTTTTTCGGCGATTGCCTTTTGGCGCTTGGTCAGCTTAGCCATTACACACCCTCCACGTTCAGGCCCATGCTGCGGGCAGAGCCAGCGATAGTGCGTACAGCAGCATCCAGGTCAGCGGCAGTCAGATCAGCCTGTTTAGCTTTGGCGATGTCTTCCAGCTGAGCACGGGTAACGGTACCGACTTTAACGGTGTTCGGACGAGCCGAACCACTGGTCAGGCCAGCAGCTTTCTTCAGCAGAACCGAGGCAGGGGTGCTCTTGGTCTCGAAGGTGAAGCTACGGTCGCTGTAGACAGTGATGATCACTGGAGTCGGCAGGCCGGCTTCTTGACCCTGAGTACGGGCGTTGAAGGCCTTGCAGAATTCCATGATGTTCACACCATGTTGACCCAGTGCTGGACCAACGGGTGGGCTTGGGTTGGCCTGGCCGGCCTTAACTTGCAGCTTGATGTAAGCCTGAATCTTCTTAGCCATGAGCTACTCCAAAATCGGGTACAAACGCCTGATGGCTCCCCGGATGACTTGCGTTTTATCCCAGTGACGACAAAACCCCGCAACACACAGGGCTGCGGGGTTTGGGATGCTTCGTCCGCCTAGACCTTTTCGACCTGGCTGAACTCGAGCTCCACCGGAGTAGAGCGACCGAAAATGAGCACTGCAACCTGCAGGCGGCTCTTTTCGTAGTTAACCTCTTCGACACTACCATTGAAGTCAGCGAACGGACCGTCAATGACTCGAACCACTTCACCTGGCTCGAACAGCGTCTTCGGCTTCGGCTTGTCGCTGCCGTCGGCAACACGACGCAGGATAGCCTCAGCTTCTTTATCAGTGATCGGCGCAGGCTTATCTGCAGTACCACCGATAAAGCCCATCACACGAGGGGTATCCTTGACCAAGTGCCAAGTCCCTTCGTTCATCTCCATCTGGACCAATACATAGCCAGGGAAGAATTTACGCTCACTCTTGCGCTTCTGGCCGTTGCGCATTTCGACGACTTCTTCGGTCGGGACCAGGATCTCGCCGAAACCGTCTTCCATGCCAGCCAGCTTGACGCGCTCAATCAGGGAGCGCATTACATGCTTCTCGTAACCCGAGTAAGCATGCACAACATACCAACGCTTAGCCACGGGACACCTTTAGCCAACGATCAAGGAGACCGCCCAGCCGAGCAGGGAATCAAGACCCCACAGCAGCAGTGCCATAACCAGCACAACAGCCACGACAATCAGCGTGGTCTGGGTGGTTTCCTGGCGGGTCGGCCACACGACTTTACGAATCTCGGTACGAGCTTCCTTCGCAAGCGCAAAGAACGACTTGCCCTTCGCAGTCTGCAGAGCTACAAAGCCCGCGACAGCAGCCAGGACGAGAAGTGCGAGAACGCGATACAGGATTGGAGAGGCGGAGTAGTATTGATTACCCACAACACCAACAACCACCAAAGCCACTACAGCCAGCCACTTGAACAGATCAAAACGCGATTCTTGGGCTTCAGTTTTGGGAGTCATCGAGGAGGATCCTGTAAGAAGAAAGCCATCACACCGAAGTGAAATGGCAGGTCAGGAGGGAATCGAACCCCCAACCTACGGTTTTGGAGACCGTCGCTCTGCCAATTGAGCTACTGACCTGTAACGCTGTATCAGGCCGGCAATTATACCGGCCTGATCAAGTAAATCAACTACTTATTCAATAATTTTTGCTACGACACCGGCGCCGACGGTACGACCACCTTCACGGATAGCGAAGCGCAGACCGTCTTCCATTGCGATGGTCTTGATCAGGGTAACAGTCATCTGAATGTTGTCACCTGGCATTACCATTTCAACGCCTTCCGGCAGTTCGCAGTTACCGGTCACGTCAGTGGTACGGAAGTAGAACTGAGGGCGGTAGCCTTTGAAGAACGGAGTGTGACGACCGCCTTCTTCT
>NZ_BCBI01000086.1:0-16477 GCF_001320565.1 Pseudomonas sp. NBRC 111132 | reverse complement strand
GAAGCCCGGCAGGCTGCTCAGGTCAAGCGCCATGCAGCGGCTGGTGAGTTCGGCTTGCAGCCTGCCATCGAGACGAAAGTCATCCGGCCGGTTCGGGTGGGGATAGATTTGTACCAGGCAGCCTTGGACCTTGCCCTGCGCATTCGCCTCGTAATAGAGCGAGGCCCGGCCGATGCTGTTTACCGGCTGGTCGCGCAACAGGTGCTGCCAGAAGAACTCACGTTGTGCATTGGCCTGGCGCCGTGGGGTATCCAGTGCCTGGGCGGCAGCGGGCAGATCCACGAACAGCGGCGCTCGTATTTCCGTCGTGCCGTCCTCGTCGCGCATCGACTTGGGCACCACGGGGTAGATGGTCTTCCAGCATTGCGCCTCGACCATGTTGGCCAATGCGTTGAAGTCTGAGCGGACCAGGTCGGCCGGTAATGCTCTTTCGTACTTCATCGGTGCTTTACTGGTTTTGCAACTGATGGGGGCGGAGTGCTGGTCGAGTTTGACATTCAGCATCACCACGCCAACCTGCTTGCCTGTATCTGCTGTGGCGATGCCCAGCTTCAGTACGTGTTGCATGTCGCTGACGAATGCCTTGCGCGCCTGTTTGTCCTCCTCGGAGGCAGGGCGGTTCTGGCAACCCGCCAAGGCGATGAGTGCAGCTGCCACGATTGCCGGAGACAACGGTCTGAGCACAGAAACTTCCTTGATGTGATAGAGCCGGCGTTCATGCCGGCGGTAATGAGAACCAATATTATCACTCGAAATGCTTGAGGGCTTTGTGTGGTTTGTGTGTAGGAAATGTATGGTTTTGCGGTATCGGCGCGATGGCCGATACCGCCCTGTGCATCAGAAGCGCATGTCCAGTGCCAGTTCGAAGGTGCGCGGCGGCCCCATGTAGTACTGGCTGTTGTAGGCCTGCTTGGCATACACCTCGTCGGTCAGGTTGCGCACCCGCCCGGTCAGCGTAGTGTGCTCATCCAGCCGGTAGCGGGCGAACGCGCCAAACAGGGTGTAGGCCGGGGCCTTGAGGCTGTTGGCATTGTCGGCATACACCGAGCCCACATAGCGCCCGTCCGCGCCCACCGACCACGCCGACGACAGGCTGTAGGTCAGCCACAGGTTGGCGACATTGGCCGGCACGTTGGTCGGTGCATTGCCTTTGCGCGACACCGATACGCCGTTCACCGCCTCGTTGAACTCATCGTACTGTGCATCGACATAGGCATAGTTGGCCTCGGCCAGCAGTTTCGGTGTCACCTGCAACCGCCCGGACAGCTCGATACCGCGTGAGGTCTGCTGCCCGGCCTGGACCGTGAGGTTGGCGTCGTTGGAGTCGCGGACGGCAAAGTCCTTGCGCACGATCTGGTACAGCGCCAGCGTCGCGGCACCGCGCCCATCGAGGAAGTCGAACTTGCTGCCCACTTCCCATTGCTCGCCCTTGGACAAGTCGAAAAGGCCGACATTGGAGTAGGTCGCCGCTGCCAGCGAGCCGGCCGGCAAGTCGGCGGAAGAGCTGTACTGTACGTACACGCTGGCCGAAGGCGTCAGCGCATAGGTCAGGCCGATGCGCCCGGACAGCGGCTCCCAGCGCCGCTCGAAGTAGGCCGGCGAAGTTGGCGTCACTGCGCCGTAGTTGGTGACGTCCATATCCAGGTAGTCGTAACGCAGGGCGGTCAGCAGGGCCAGGCGCTCAGTCAGCTGCAAGCGGTTTTCGGCGAAAACCGCGCGGTTGATGACCTCGTGGCGGCGTTGCTTGGTCAGGCCGGCATTCACACCAGGGATGTCATCGAAGCTGCCGGGGTCGAAGTGCTCGGCATCGACCACGTCACTCCAGCTGCTGGAGGTGGGGTAGAGGGTCTGGCGCATGCGCGAGTACTCCAGCCCCAGCGACCACTGGCTGGCCAGGCCGAACAGCTGGTTGTCATGGCGCAGCTCGATGCGGTCGCCCAACAGGTTCTGGTCGTGGCGCTGCAAGTAGGGGCTGCTGCGCTGCACCTTGCCATCGCGGGTGTAGGTGTAACGTTCGAGGTTGCGGTAATCGCGCTGGGCGTTGTAGTGGTACAGCGTGTTCTGCACGCTGGTGCTGTCGCTGATCTGGTAGTCGAGGATCGAACGCAGCCAGCGCACCCGCTGCTCATAGCGGCCATCGCCAACGTTGTAGTTTTCGAAGCGGCGGCTGTTGTCGATTTTCATCGTGCTGCGCCCCGGCAAAATCGGCGAGCCCCAGTACGGGCTGTCTTCGCGGTCTTCCTGGTATTCCAGCGCCAAGGTGTGGGTGAGGTTGGGCGTCAGGTCGCTGAGCAGCGAAAAGGCCAGGCTGTCGGTGTGCCGTTCGTTGCGGTCGACATAACCGTTGCCATGCCCGCGGCTGAAGTCCAGGCGCATGAAATGCCGGGCATCGGCGGGGTTGCTGGCCAGCGCCTGGTTGATGCCGAAGGCCACTTCGCTGTCGTCGAAGCTACCGTAGCGAATACGCCCGTCAATGATCTGCTGGTCGCGGCTGGCGAGCTTGGTGATGTAGTTGATCGAGCCGCCCACCGCCCCCGCGCCATGCAGGAACGAAGACGGCCCGCCAATCAGCTCGACGCGGTCGAGCACCCAGGCATCCACCGGGCGAGTGGCGCTGCTGTAGCCCAGGTTGATGCCATTGTACAACTGGGTGACCTGGTTCTGGGTGAAGCCGCGGTAGGCGACGAAGCCGCCAAAGCCAGGGTTGGCCGAAGCGTTTACACCGGTCATGGCGTTGATCACGTCCTGGCTGTCCTTGGCGCCGCGTTCTTCGATCAGGCGGCGGTCCGAGACGCTGACCGAGGCGGGCGTTTCTCGCGCGGTGAGGCCCAGGCGCGAGCCGGTGCGGATCGGCTCGTCCAGTTGCACGCCGCTGGCGGCGTCGCGTTCGCCGTCGATGGTGGTGGCGCCAAGTTCTACAGGGGCGCTGTCGGCCCAGGCAACGCTGCAGGTGCCCATGATGAGCAGCAGGGAGGTATTGCGAAGCATGTTTGTGTGTCTTCCACGCAAGGTTCATGGCTGACGGCGAGCGCGCACAGGCGCGCCCGGCTGAAGTCAGGCGAAATGAAGTGAGGCTGCGGGGAAGACGGCAGGGGAGGCGCGGGGGTTGAGGGCGGGGCGTTGATAGCGCGGTGGCGGTTGTGCCCAGCTGCGCACCACGATGGGCGAGGTGGCCACGGCTTGCGCCGGGGTGAATGACCAGCCACCACTGCTGAGCGGTACCGCCAGGCCGAACGATGAGCACACCGGGCAGTCGAGCTGAGCCATGTGCTGGTCGCCGCCGGCGCCGTCCAGGTCGATGGCCACGCCATGCTCGCTGTTGACGGAGCAGAAACCACCTTCCAGGCCGGCCAGGCGCAGGCCGCCCATCTGCCCATGGTGCAAACCGCACAGCAACAGGCTGAACAGGACGCTGGCATAGAGCGCCCAGGCAGTCAGCGTGCGAGTGTGCCGGGTGGTTTTCATGGCGGCGAATCTACCATTCGGATGAACGGTCGGGTAGTGCTTTTGCTGCAGCACGATCGCTTGTAGGAGCGGCCTTTTGTCGCGACAGGGGCGCAAAGCGCCCCCCCAAGACCTGTCAGGCCGCCCGCTCCAGCGCATCCAGTAAGTCGACAAACTCCATCGCCAGCTTGTGCCGTGGCGCCAGATGTACCAACGGCACCGACGCCTGGTGCGACTCCCGCATCTTGATCGAGCTGCTCAAGTACACCGGCAGCACCGGCAGGCCTTCGTTGCGCAACTGCTCGACCAGGGTCTGGTGCAGCGCGGTGCGCCCGGCGAACTGGTTCACCACTACACCTTCCACCTGCAGTGCCGGGTTGTGGTCCTGGCGCAGCTCCTCGACCTCGGCCATGACGCAGTGCAGGGCCTGGCGCGAAAAGCTGTCGCAGTCGAACGGGATCAACAAGCGCTCGGCCGCCACCAGCGCGCTGAAGGTGTAGAAATTCAGCGCCGGCGGGGTGTCGATGTAGATCCGCTCGTAGTCCTCGCCCAGTTCCACCAGCAGTTTGCGCAGCTTGTTGATCTTGAACTTGCTCTCCAGCTTGCTCTGCAGATCGCTGAGGTCAGGGCTGGCGGTGACCAGGTGCAGGTTGCTGTAGCGGGTTTCGGTGATCGCCACGCGGTGCTTCTTGCCAGCGGCGGTAACCGGCGACAAGGTTTGGCGGAAGAAATCGGCGATGCCGGCAGGTATGGCGTCATTGACCAAGCCGGTCAGGTAGTAAGTGGCATTGGCCTGCGGGTCGAGGTCGACCAGCAGGGTCCGATAGCCCTCGGCGGCACTGGCTGCGGCGAGGTTGCAGGCAATGCTGGATTTGCCCACGCCACCTTTCTGATTGAAAACCACACGACGCATGAGACGCTCATCCATGAAGTGTAAATGTCAGGTTGGGGTCAATCCTATGACTGAAACACTGCAGTTTTATGACAAAGATTGTTACAAGCTCACAATCAGGGGGCTCAGGCGATGGCCACCCGGTTGCGACCTTGCTGCTTGGCCTGGTACAGCGCCCGGTCAGCCAGGCCCAAAGCTTCCATAGGCTTGCTGCCCGCATCACCATCCCAGCGCGCCACCCCCAGCGAAATCGTCACTGCCCCCACGGGCTCCACAGGCGTGTCCTGCACTGTCACCCGCAGCCGTTCGGCCACCGCCGCCGCCACTTCCAGGCTGGCCCCTGGCAGCAGCATCAGGAATTCTTCGCCCCCGGTGCGGCAAAGCAGGTCACCTTCGCGGCAACAACGGCGCATCAATTCCGCCAGCCGGCGCAGCACCTGATCACCCACCTCATGCCCATGGTTGTCGTTGACCCGCTTGAAGTGATCGATATCCAGCTCGATGGCCGCAAATGCTCTTCCTTCGGCTTCCAGCAGCGACAGGCTGAACTCCAGGCTGCGGCGGTTGCCCAGGCCCGTCAGCGGGTCGGTCTGGGCGTCACGATTGAGCCGGCCAATCCGCTCTTGCAGCAAGTTCAAGCCGAACAGCAACGCGCGCTTGAGTTCTGCTGCCTCGAAGTACCAGGCCCGCACCTGATGCAAATGTTCGGCGGTGCCGGCGCGGTCCATCGAGCGGGCACCCGCGGCCAGTTGCCACAGCGGCCGGGCGATGGTCATGGCCAACCACCACAGCAGCAGGCTGCCAACCAGCGCCAAGGGTGCCGAAGTGCCGACGACGTTCAGCACCAGGTGGCTCAGTGGCGTCACCGTCTGCGCCAAGGGCTGCTGCGCGACCACGCCCCAGCCGGCGCTGGGTACGGTGGCGAAGCCGGCGAGCATTTCCACGCCCAGGCTGTTGGTCAGTTGCCGAGTACCGCTGTCCAGTGTCGCCAACTGGTCTACCAGCGCGTTGCCCTCCACCACGGTGCCTACCCGTTCGCTGTTGGGGTGGTACAGCAGGCGGCGGTTGCGATCGACTACGTACAGGTAAGAACCGTCCTTGTAGAAGTGCTCGCCCAGCAGGCTGTTGAGGATATTGCGCTCACGCAGGTACAGGCTGCCGCCCACATAGCCCAGGTAGCGGCCGTTGCTGTCGAAAATGGGTTGCGAGAGCGCCACCACCAGGTTGTCGGCCGCCGACAGGTAGGGCGTGGAAACCAGTGGACGGCGTTCGTGCAAGGCTTCCTGGGCACCGGGCGACTGCACGTGGGTGCCGACCAGGTGGCGCAGCGGGGCTGGGGATACTGCCAACAGCACGCCGTTGGCGTCGATCACGAAGGTGGAGTTGAAGGCCATGCTCTGGCCCAGCACACGCTCGGTTTCCACCTGCAGCGCAGCACCATCGCTCAGCTGACGGCCCTGCAGGCTGGCGCTGAACGCCAGTTGCTGCAGGGCGTTGCCGATGAAGGTTTCGGTGATGCTGGCCAGCTTTGTCGCATACACCCGGTTGGCTTCCAGCGCGTTGTCGATCAGCAGTTGGCGCTGCACTCGGTAGCTGGCGAAGTAGCTGGCGCACAGCATGACCACTGCGGTAAGGGCGCAGAGCACCAGAATGAGTGTACGTAAATCCAGGCGCAATCCATGCTTGGCGTGTGGCAATCCTGACCTCGGGTGATCGAAAAGGGCTACTGAACGGGAGTGGCCTGGCGCGCCGCGGTCAAGAACCTGCCTTGTCCAGTGCGTCGAGTTCGTCCTCCACCTGCTGCATGCGCTGTTCGACCAAGGCCTGAACGTTTGCATCTTGGGCGGTTTCACGCATCAGGGTGGTGAGTTTTTCGCTTAGGCGTTTGCCGGCTTCGGTGTCTTCCAGGGCACGGGCCTTGGCCGGGTCCTGGGTGGCGGCGACGATGGTGGCGAACTCGGCGTCGCTGAAGTTCCTTTCGCTGTACAGGCGGAACAGGTCCTGGCGCTGGTCCTCGACGGTGAGGTGCTTGCGCAGTACGTCCTGAATGCTCGCCTGCGACAGCTGTGGGTGAGTGCGGCCCAGCAGTGCGGCCATGCGCTCGATGTTGCGTGTGTAGGCGTCCTGCAGCGGTAGCTGGGCAAGGATCTGTTCTTCACGGGAGGGTTTCTGGTCGCAGGCGGTGAGTGCGGCAGTCAGCAACAGGGGCAACAGCAACTTCTGGAAGCGCGACATGGCATGGCCTGGTTGGGCAGTGAAGACCGCTGATTATACCGATGTCCGCCTGGCCACGACGAGCCCTGTGATTTGCCTTGTGCGGCGCGCTGGGGTAGAACCTTGCCCTCCCGATCATGGGCAGTAACCCGATGCCGAACTGGACCCTGCAACCCGTGGCGCGAGACGCCATTGCCGAAGTGCTGGCGTTTGTCGACAGCGCCCGCCGCGAGCTGTTTCCGATGCTCGCCAACGCGCCATTGCCGCGTGACCTGGCGCATTTTGCTGAAACATACCTGGACGGCGCGGGCTGTTTCCTGGAAGCCCGTGATGCTGGGCGGCTGGTCGCGGTGATCGGTTACCTGCCCTATGATCATCGCTTTACCCAGTTTGATTACCACGCAGTACGGGTCGTCGAGGTGGTGCGCCTGTTCGTGTTGCCGGGGTACCGCAGGCATGGCCTGGCTGCGGCCCTGTTCTGCGCATTGCGCGAGCGGGCGATGCTGGCGGGTATCGACCTCCTGTACCTGCATACTCATCCGTTTCTGCCGGGTGCGATTGCATTCTGGGAGCGACAAGGGTTTGCGGTGGTTGATGTGGAGAAGGACCCGGTCTGGCAAACCACACACATGCAATTGCGATTACGCTGACCTGTAGGAAAGCCCCTACGACGGTGCTTTGGGTGTGATCGACGCGTTCATTTCAAAATCTACCTGGCTTGCTAACCTTCCCTCGTGTATGGCTTTTTAACAGCACCCAAGGGAGATTCACAATGGCGCACATGGCCCTGTACAAACTCAAACTGCTGGACGAGTTCGAAGACCGCACAGACCTGTGGACCTTCGGTGATTTCGAGAGCAGGTTGATGGACCTGTGGCGCGGGGCGACGCGGCATGATGCCAAAGGCATCATCAATGCTGCACACAAGGAACGGCGTTGGCCCAGGGCGGTGAAGCGCTATTTGCTGACGAATTATCGGGCGTTTGGCAATGTCAGTTCGGAGGTGGAGCGCACGTTTGACGAGGTGCTGGCGGCGATGAGCGCACAGGAGAGGGCCCAGTGGGGGTTGCTGCCTGCTGGTAATTCAGTTGCCTGAAAAACCCAGGGGCTGCGCAGCAGCCCCACTCAGGCGACGCATTGCATCAGAACCCGCCTGACAACGGCCATTCCACCGCCAGCCGTATCTGGTCGCCATCCAGCTCCGCCTGCGCCGTGTTCCCCCGGTGCACGTTATGCCTGACCGAGAACGTCGTGCCTTTGGCCTTGCCACTCTGCACCACGTAACGCGCTTCCAGGTCGCGCTCCCAATGCTTGCCACCCTTGCCATACCCCAAGTACGCATACCCGCCATTGGGGTCGACGTGTGTGCCATCGATATCGAAGCCACGCACATACAACGCCACCAGGTTCAACCCCGGCACGCCGTAGGCGCCCATGTTCAGGTCGTAGCGCGCCTGCCATGACTTCTCGTTCGGTGCGTTGAAGTCCGACATCTGCACAGCGTTGGCGATGAAAATCGCGCCGCGCGTCACGTAGTCGAAGGGCGTGTTGCCGTCCACTTGCTGCCAGCCCAGGCTGAAGCTGTGTGGGCCCTGGTTGTAGCGCGAGAGCAGGCTCCAGGTGGTGTTGTCGATGCGCCCGGACAGCGCTTTGCCGGTGTCGGTGGTGCGATACAGGTTGAGGTCCAGGCTGATGCTGCGCTGGTCATCCAGGGCGTGGCTGAGGGTACTGCCCAGGTAGTGCTGGTTCCAGCTGTCCTCGTAACGTGAGGTGTACAGGCTGGCGCTGAAGGCGGCGCCGGGGTTCCACACGGCACCGGCCAGGTCGAAGCTGTTGCCCTGGCGGCCGTTGGAGTAGTTCACCACAAAGCCCTGATCGTGGCTGGAAGCGTTGCGGTCGGTGCTTTCGTTGAAGTGCCCGGCTACCAGCTTGAGGTTGTCGACTTCATTGCTGGTGAGAAAGAAGCCCGTGGCAGTCTCGGGCAGCAGGCGACTGTCGGAGGAACTGAACACCGGCGTCTTGACCCGTTGCTCACCGTAAGATAGCACCGTATCGGACACGCGCAGTTTCAGTGCCGCACCTGCGCGGCTGTACTCGTTTTTAGGATGCCCGTCGTTATCGACCCCGAGCAAGCGCGCCTTGCCCGCCCGCCCGCCACCGCTGTCGAGTTGCACGCCCAGGTAGGCATGGGCATCGACCCCGACACCGATCAGGCCTTGGGTGAACCCGGACTGGAAGGTACCCATCAAACCATAGGCCCATTCCTCGGCCTTGCCATTACGCTCGTTGCGCGGTTTGTAGGCATTGCGCGCTGCGCTGTTGCGCCCACCGTGCTTGTAGTCGCGCTGGTCGAAAACGCTGCGGTTGAGCAGGTTCCAGCTGCTGTCCGCGAGAAAACCATTACTCTGCGACTGGGCAGTGTCGGCCAGGGCGAGCGGGGCCAGGCCCAGTAGCGGCAGTGCCAGCAATAACCGGTTCATTGCCCGGCCTCGAGCTTTTGCAGTTGTGCGGCGAAGCGGGCTTTGGCCCGTGCCGGCAAGTTCGCCGGCAACGCCGCTGCGGGCGCATCACCTACCTGGATCACCATCACCATGCCCATGGCCAGGTGGGGAATGCACTGAATACCGTACACACCAGGCACGCTGAAGGTTTGCTCGAACACCTGGTTCAGTTTGCTCTTGAACGGCTCGGCACCGGCGGGCAGCAGGCCCGCCACGCTGGCGGCATTGTGCCCGCTTTGTGTGGGCAGAAAGCGCACGCTGTCGCCGGGGGCAATGTGCAAGTGGTCCGGTTCGTAGACCATGGCGCCGTCGCTGCCGCGGTTGAGCATTTTTACTTCATGCACTTCGGCCAGCACGGCCGGGGCAAGCAGGGCGCTGGCAAGCAGCAGGGCGACAGGGCGAAACAGCATGGGCAGAACTTCCGGGTTCAGGGGGCGCGAAAGCGCAGAATGCGCGCGCCGTCGTAAGGGTCGGTAAGGTAGTGGGCGTGGACGCCGAAGGTACTCAGCAGGCGCTCGGGGGTGAGTACGTCGAGTGGTTTGCCAAGGGCGACCAGGCGGCCCTTGTCGAGTACCGCCACACGGTCACAGGTGAGCGCCTGGTTGAGGTCGTGCAAAGCCACCAGGGTGGTTACCGGCAGGGCCTGCACTTGCTGCAGCAGGCTTAGCTGATGCTGGATGTCCAGGTGGTTGGTCGGTTCGTCCAGCAGCAGTACCTGCGGGCGTTGGGCCAAGGCGCGGGCGATGTGCACACGCTGGCGCTCGCCACCGGACAGCGAGCCCCACAGGCGCGTACGCAGGTGCAAGGCATCAAGGTCGGCCAACGCTTGCTCGACGATGTCGCGGTCCTGCCGGGAGAACGGCGCCAGGGCCGAGAGCCAGGGCGTGCGGCCCAAGGCAACCGCGTCGAACACGCTGATCGCATCGAGGGTGTCGGCCTGTTGTTCGACCAACGCCAAGGCCTGGGCTACATGGCGGCGAGGCATCTGCGCCAGCGGTTCGCCCATCAGCTGTACGTTGCCGCAGGTGGGTTTGCGCAGCCCTGCCAGCAACTTCAGTAGCGAGGATTTGCCCGAGCCGTTGGGGCCGACGATACCCAGGGTTTCACCAGCGACAACGCCAAGGTCGATACCGCTGAGTACGGCATTGCCGGCCAGTTGCAGCCCCAGCCCCTGGCAACTCAGTGGGTGCACTTGTACAGCAGCCAGGAGGGTCATGGGCGCCCCCGGCGGCTGACCAGAATCAGCGCGAAAACTGGCGCGCCGATCAGCGCGGTAACCACACCTACCGGGATCACCTGGCCGGTGATCAGCGTGCGTGAGAGGATGTCTGCAGCAATCAGGAACAGTGCGCCACCCAGCGCGCTGGCAGGCAGCAGGCGGCTGTGCCCGGGGCCTAGCAGCAGACGCAGGGCGTGGGGTATTACCAGCCCGACAAAACCGATGGCACCGACAATGGACACCATCACCGCCGTGACCAGCGCTGCACAACTGATCAGCAACAACTGGGTACGCCGCACCGGAATGCCCAGCGAGGCTGCCGAATCGGCACCAAACGTGAAGGCGTCCAGCGCACGGCGATGCCACAGGCACACCAGCAAGCCGAACAGCGCCACCGGCACAGCCAGCCACACCGAAGGCCAGCGCACGCCGCTGAGGTTGCCCAGCAGCCAGAACAGGATACCGCGCGCCTGCTCGGCGGTGGCCGACTTGGTGATCAGGAAGGCGGTCAGGGCATTGAACAGTTGCGAGCCAGCGATACCGGCAAGGATCACCTGAGCGTTGTTGCTGCTGGGGCCGGCCGCGCGGGCCAGCAGCAGCACCAGGGCGAATGCGGCCCCGGCGCCGATGAAGGCCCCGGCGGACATGCTCAATGCCAGGCTACCCAGGCCCAGCAGGCCGACCAGCACCGCGCCGGTCGAGGCACCGGCAGATAGCCCGAGCAGGTACGGCTCGGCCAGGGGGTTGCGCAACAGCGCCTGGAGAATCACGCCGCAGGTTGCCAGCCCGGCGCCGCACGCGGCTGCGACCAGGGTACGGGTCAGGCGGTAGTTCCAGACGATGCCGGCGTCGATCGGGTCGACCGGGTAGCCGGCCTGCCACAGGTGGTTGGCCAGCACCTGGCCGACCACGCTGGGCGACAGGCTGGTTTCGCCGATGGCGGTACCGGCCAGCAGGGCGGCCAACAGGGCTGCCAGGGCAACCACGATGCAGGGTAACAGGCGCATCATCACTGGGCTGCTTTACCGCTGGCGAAGGCTGTGGCTAGCGTCTGCACGCCGCGGAACAGGCGGATGCCGGCTTGCATGGCGTCGGCGTCAAGAATGATGATGCGATCGTGCTTCACCGCATCCATGTTGCGGGTTACCGGGTCGCTGCGCAGGAATTCGAGCTTTTTCTGGTAGTCGTCGGCGGGGAAGCGGCGGCGGTCCATGCGGGCGATGATCAGCCAGGTGGGGTTGGCCTTGGCCAGGGTTTCCCAGCCTACGGTCGGCCATTCTTCGCTGGACTCGACCACGTTGCGCACACCCAGGGTGCGCAGCATGAAGTCGGCGACGCCCTGGCGGCCGGCCACATAAGGGTCGATGTCGAGGTCGGCGCTGGAGAACCAGAACAATGCCGAGGTGGCCGACAGGTCCTTGCCGGCCAGTTGCGCCTTGGCACTGTCCAGGCGGCCTTTGAGCTCGGCATTCAGAGCATTGCCGCGGTCCTGCACATTGAAGATCTCGGCCAGCTGGCTGATGCTCTTGTAGATGCTGCTGACCTGGAACGCCTGCAGACGGGTGCCGTCGGCGCCGACCAGGTTGTCCTTGCCTTCGCAGTCCGACGGCAGCAGGTAGGTGGGGATCTTCAGTTCATCGAACTGTTCGCGGGTGCCGACCACGCCCTGGGCACCGACCATCCATTCGAACTGCACCGCCACCAATTGCGGGCGCTTGCCGACCACGGCTTCGAAGCTGGGGTCGTTGTCGGCCAGGCGCGGCACCTTGGCGTTCACTGCCTGGTACTCGGGCAGCACGTTGTTGAACCACAGCGAGGTGCCCGCCAGCTTGTCGCCCAGCCCCAGTGCATAGAGCATCTCGGTACCGGCCTGGCCGATGGTGACGGCGCGCTGTGGCGCCTGGGCGAACGTCTGCGGCTTGCCGCAGTTGTCGAGCGTCAGCGGGTAGTGGGTGGCCGCGGCCTGGGCCAGGCCGGTAAGGCCTAGGCCGGCGAGCAGGGTGACGAAACGGGGCAGCATGCTGGGCGATCTCCTATCGGACAGTTCGGGTGAGGAACGCGCGGACAGGCATCGCCGAGCCCCTGCCGGTGGCAGGGGCAACACTGATGGCCAATCCCGGACACCCCGCCGGTTGGTGAATGTAGGCCGGCAGGTCTCCTGACTGGTGCGTCATGGCCCGGCTCCGGCCTTCCCGGGCGGTCTGGCCCAGTGGCATCGATGGAGCAGGCTCGGCACCTACAGTTGCGGGGGCAGTTCCGTTTGGCCCGTATTGGCGGGCCTGGGATTCCCTATTAGTTCCGTGGTGGAAACCGGCGGCCCGCATGGTAGACCATCGCGCCGCCGGGTGAAAACGCTTTTCAGAAGTACTTCAGCCAGGCGATGTCGCGGCGCCGCTGCTTCAGTTGGGCGAACCCGCGTACTGGCAGGTACAGCGAAGCCGCCAACAGCACCGCGCTCAGCCACACCGCTGCAATGCTCTCGAAGCCGAAGTAGTCGCCCTGGTTGAGGCCCAACAGCGCCACGCTGGCCAGGTACAGCAGCTTCAGCACATACAGGTGCAGCAGGTAGAAGAACATCGGGGCCGCACCGAACACCGCCAGGGCACTGATCCAGCGCGCCTGGCCGGCCCGCTCGAAGGCGCGCAGCAACACAAGGCCGCAGCCCAGGGTCAGGGCCAGGAACAGTAGCGACGGTGGGTATTTGGTGATGTTGAAGAAGCTCATCAACGTTTGCGTGAAGGTGGGGTAACCGCTCCACGGCGCCTCACCATAGCCGTTGAACATGCGCAGCAGGACAAAGCCCAGGAGTGCGAGCAACCCGGCCGTCAGCAGGCGTTGCTGGCGTTGTCCGGCCTCGCTGCCGCGCGCGAACCAGGGGCCCAGGCCATAACCCAGGGCAATGACGCCGATCCACGGCAGCACCGGATACGACGTGCGCAGGCGCAGGTTTTCCGACCATTCAAGCCAGCCGCGGTCGTGCAGGATTGCCCAGGGCACGTGCAGGGCTGACCCCACGCCAAAGTGCAGGCCGTCGAGCAGGTTGTGGCCGGCGACGATGATGGCGCCCAGGGTGAGCAGTGCGGCGCGTGGCAGCCACACCAGCAGGGACAAGGCGATCATGCTGACGCCGATGGCCCAGATCACTTGCAGATAGATCACGCTGGGCGGCAACTGGAAGGTCCAGGCGAAGTTGACCAGGGTGAACTCCAGCAGCACCAGGAACAGCCCGCGCTTGAACAGGAATGCCGAGACATCGCTACGGCCCTGATGCTTCTCGCCGTACAGCCAGGCCGACAGGCCGGTCAGCAGGACGAACACCGGTGCGCAGAGGTGGGCCAGTGTGCGGCTGACGAACAGCGCAGGCTCGGTGCTGTCGATGGCCATGGGGTCGCTGACCTGGCGGTGCAGGAAAAAGGTCTCGCGGACATGGTCCAGGAGCATGAACAGGATTACCAGGCCGCGCAGGGCATCGATGCTCTGCAGGCGCTGGGTGATCAAGGTGGGCGTGGCGCTGGCGCTTGTCATGGAGGGTCGCTGATAGGAATGAGTGCCATATGAAACGTTATCTTATAACTAATTTATTGGAGGCTGGTAGAGGTTTTTGTGTTGCCTGTGCAGGCCTCTTCGCGGGCGCGCCCGCGAAGAGGCCGGTTCAGGCAACTCAGGTCAGAAGGTGTAATCCACCGTCGCAAAATACGAGCGCGGCATCCCCATCAACCACTGCTGCCCGCTGAACGCCGACTGCACATACTCGCGATCGAACAGGTTGTTCAACTGCAACCCCAGCCGTACATCAGGCAACACCTGCCAGGCGATGTTGGCATCGACCACGGTGTAGCCGGGGGCGCTTTGGGTATTGGCGGTGTCGGCATAACGCTCATCCACATAGCGCGCGCCAATGCCGGCTTCCACCTGTTGGCCGAAACCTTTGCTCAACCACAGGTTGGCGGTACGCCGTGGCACGTTTGCCGGCCGGTTGCCGGCACGGTCCTGCGCCACGCCGCCGACCATCTCGTCGAAGTCGTCATACCTTGCGCGCACCAGCGATGCGTTGGCAGACACCTGCCATTGGTGCGCCAGCGCCAGTTCCAAGGTCGCTTCGAGGCCATCGGAGGTCTGCTGGCCAGCCTGTTGCTTCTCGTGGGTGATCGGGTCGTCTACCAGCAGCTTCTTCTTGACGATGTGGTAGGCGGCCAGTGTCCATTCGCCACGGCCTTCCCAGAAGCGCTGCTTCAGGCCTACCTCAGTCTGCTTCGCTTCGGTCAAGTCATAGTGCATCTGGGTGGGGCTGAGGCTGATGAGGTTGTTGACCCCTTCCTCGCTGGTGGAGTACTGGCCATACAGTGACAGGTCGTCAGTGACCGCGAACACCAGCCCAGCGCGCCAGTTGCCACCTTGCAGGCTGCGGTCACTGCGGCTGTCGTTGGTCAGGTTGTCGCGGTCGATGTGGTTCTGGTCGCGGCGCACGCCGGTTACCAGCGACAGCCGGTCGCTGAGCTGCAGGCGGTTCTCGGCGAACAGGGCAAAGGTATGGGTGGTGGACAAGGTTTGCGGTCGCAGCGGCGAGGCACTGTGGAACCCGCCGGGCTGCGGTTGCCATGGGTCGATGTAGTCGCCGCCGACATCGTTGTAGGGTGAATTGCTGTCGACGTTGAAGCGCACCTTGTTGTACTCGGCCCCGACCACGGTCTTGCTGGCCAGGCCGAACAGGGTGTGGTCGAAGGTGAAGGTCTGGCGGTCGCCGAACTGTTCCTGGTTGTGCTTGATCTCCAGGTAGCTGCCGCGCAGCAACTGCTGACGCTCGGCGTCCCAGCTGTAGTCTTCGGCGTTGCGCCAGTGGCGGCGGCTCTTGATGTAGTACAGCTGGTTGCTGGCGCTGAGGTGGTCGTTCAGCGTCCAATCGGTGGTCAGGCGGGTCCACTCGTCGTCATAACGCTGCACGTCATTCTGTACGTTGTAGTTCTTGTTGCGCAGGCTACTGCGATAGTGGCCGTCGATCAGCGGCGTGCCGTAGTAGTTGGCGGGCTGCGCCTCGCCACGGTCGTGGGCGAGGGTGAAGCTGAGGTCGTCACTGGCATCGAAACGCAGCGCTGCGCTAACGGCCAGGCTGCGCGAATGGGTGCGGTCGACCCAACCATTGCCATCTTGCTGGTTCAGCGTAAGGCGATAGCTCAGGCGCTCGCTGAGGCTGCCGCCGCTGTCCAGGCCGAGCTGCTGACGGTCCCATGAGCCGTAGCCCAGACGCAGGTGGTTGCGCACTTCGCCGGCAAACGGTTTTTTCGGGATCACGTTGACGACCGCGCCGGTGGCGCCTTCGCCATGCAGTACCGAAGCCGGGCCGCGAATCACATCGATACGTTCGACCATCCACGGGTCGACAGGGAACGTTTGCGTGCCGGCGCCGGTGTAAAGGCGCGCGCCGTCGAACAGGGTCATCACCGAACTGTGCCCGGCAAAGCCGCGGGCGGACAGGCCGGTGCCGCCGTCGCCTGGGGAGCCGACGAAGGTGATGCCCGGCGAGCGGGTCACCGCATCCTGCACGGTGAGGTTGTTGCGCTGCTGAATCTGCTCGGCACTGATGCTGCTGGTACTGGCGGGTGTTTCCAGGGCACTCAGGCCAAGGCGCGAGCCGGCCTGGGTAGGCGTGGCCAGGTCGATGGCGTGGCTGTCGAGGGTGTCGGTGATGGCCGTGGAAGGCAAGGCCAGAGGCGGCGGGGCACGGTCATCGGCCAAGGCCGGCAGGGCGACGGCCAGGCAGGCCGCCAGGGGGTGAAGCTTGAACATACGGGACATGTCGTTCCACTGCTGCAGGAATGAATGCATCCCGGTGGAAAACACGCAAAGGCGAACCATGCAGGCGGGCGCGCGCACGGATTCCGGCCTGCGCCCGCCCACCGCGGGTTGCCAAGTGAAGCTCCAGGCCGGTCTCCGGGCTTGCGAGGGGCATGAAACCTTCACCTTCCCATGCCGGAGCACAGTGGTATCTCGAAGGGTTCGCTCGCTTACCGTTGCGGGGGCAGCGCCGGACTTGTCGTGGGCAACACGACGCACCGGCTTCCCGTTTCACCCTGCGCGCGGCGGCGCAGGACACCTGAAACTGGCGCGCATCTGACCATTGAAACGCGGGGGCGTCAAATTTGCTTGGGCAATGGAGGTGGGTTAGCCCTGCAAAGGCTAGCGTCCGCGGCGCCGCGAAACCCGTGCCTC
>NZ_BCBI01000085.1:0-16976 GCF_001320565.1 Pseudomonas sp. NBRC 111132 | reverse complement strand
GGCTGGTCGGCCACCAGCAGGCGGCAGCGCCGGTCGATGTCCAGCAACAACTCGAAGGCGGTCAACGACGCGCCCTGCGGGCGGGTGGTCAAGCCCCCAGCACTTCTTTGAGCTTGGCGATCAGCGCGTCCTCTTCCACCGGCTTGGTCAGGAAGTCACGTGCACCCTGGCGCGTGGCCCAGATGCGGTCGGTTTCCTGGTCCTTGGTGGTCACCACGATTACCGGGATGGCGCTGGTCTCTGGGTCCTTGCTGAGCTGGCGAGTGGCCTGGAAACCGTTCATGCCAGGCATGACGATGTCCATCAGCACAGCGTCGGGCTTGTCTTGCCGGGCCAGGGCCACGCCATCGGCACCGTTGCTGGCCTTGAGCACCTGGTAGCCGTGCTTCTCCAGCCATTCGGTCAATCTGTACATCTCTGTCGGCGAGTCGTCGACAATCAGAACTCGGGCCATGCTGTTTCCCCATCAGGAAAGTAGGACCGTGCCATGGCGGGGCGCGGTCAGGGTGCGTGTTGTTGAGGTACGGCAAACCCGGGCACGTGGGCGCGGATCGCGTCGAGCAATTCTTCCTTGCTGAACGGCTTGGTCAGGAACTGATCGGAACCGACCACCCGGCCACGAGCCTTGTCGAACAGGCCGTCGCGCGACGACAGCAGGATCACCGGGGTGTCCTTGAAGACACTGTTGTGCTTGATGACCGCGCAGGTCTGGTAACCGTCCAGGCGCGGCATCAGCACATCGACGAAAATGATGCTGGGCTGGTGGTCGACGATCTTGGCCAGGGCATCGAAGCCATCGCTGGCGGTGATCACCTCGCAGCCCGCTTCACCGAGCAACATCTGTGCGGTGCGGCGGATCGTGCGGGAATCGTCGATCACCATCACCTTCAGGGGTTGTTCCATAGACGCCTACCAATGGAAATTAGCTGCACTTTTAGCACACTCCGGAAGGCCATTCCATCTGCGCCGCCCCTTGACCGGCGGCGCTCGCGGCGCCACCCTGAGCCACTTTTCTTTCGAGCCATCGCGGCCAAGCGCCGCCAAGAGGAACCACCCCATGAGCGTTCGCCTCGGCATTGTCATGGACCCCATCGCGTCCATCTCCTACAAGAAGGACAGTTCGCTGGCCATGCTGCTGGCCGCCCAGGCACGCGGCTGGAGCCTGTTCTACATGGAACAGCAAGACCTGTACCAGGGCGAAAGCAAGGCCCGTGCACGCATGCGCCCGCTGAAGGTGTTCGCCGACCCGGCACATTGGTTCGAGCTGGGCGAGGAGCAGGACAGCCCGCTGGCCGAGCTGGACGTGATCCTGATGCGCAAGGACCCGCCGTTCGACATGGAGTTCGTCTACAGCACCTACCTGCTGGAACAGGCCGAGAATGATGGCGTGCTGGTGGTCAACCGCCCGCAGAGCCTGCGCGACTGCAACGAGAAGATGTTCGCCACGCTGTTCCCGCAGTGCACCACGCCGACCCTGGTCAGCCGCCGCCCGGACATCATTCGCGAATTCGCCGCCAAGCATGCTGACGTGATCCTCAAACCACTGGATGGCATGGGCGGTACGTCGATCTTCCGTCACCGCGCTGGCGACCCCAACCTGTCGGTGATCCTGGAAACCCTGACAGCGCTGGGTACCCAGCAGATCATGGCCCAGGCCTACCTGCCGGCGATCAAGGACGGCGACAAGCGCATCCTGATGATCGATGGCGAGCCGGTGGACTATTGCCTGGCGCGTATCCCTGCCAGTGGCGAGACCCGTGGCAACCTGGCCGCTGGCGGCCGTGGCGAGGCCCGCCCGCTGACCGAGCGCGACCGCTGGATCGCCGCCCAGGTCGGGCCGACCCTGCGCGAGAAGGGCCTGCTGTTCGTGGGCCTGGACGTGATCGGCGACTTCCTCACCGAAATCAACGTCACCAGCCCCACCTGCATTCGCGAGATCGATGCCGCCTACAACACCGATATCGGTGGCAAGTTGATGGATGCCATTGATCGCAAGCTCAAGGCGCGCTGACAGCCAACGCGAAGCTAGACCCTAGAGTGGGGTATGATGCCGGTCCTATTCGACTGAGCTACTGCCCCGCCCTGCGGTTGCTGGATACCTGATGACGCTGCCCGCTGACATCCCTGCCGACCTGCTGCCTCCCCGTGTTCGCCCGGTGGACCGGCTCGGCTTCACCCTGTTTCTGGCTGCCCTGGTGCACCTGGCGCTGATTCTTGGCGTCGGCTTCACCGTGGTCAAGCCTGCCGAAATTCGCCACACCATGGACATCACCCTGGCCACCTTCAAAAGCGAGAAAGCGCCCGAGAAGGCCGATTTCCAGGCCCAGGACAACCAGCAGGGCAGCGGCACCCTGGACAAGAAGGCGGTCCCCACGACCACCGAACTGGCCCCGTTCCAGGACAGCAAGATCAACAAGATCACCCCACCACCCGCCGCCAGGCCCGAAGTGGTACCCCCGCCTACCCCGCAGAAGTCGGCGGTAGTGACGACCGCGCCCAAGCCGCAAAAGGTCGAACCCAAGCCCAAGGAAAGCAAGGCGCAGCCCAAACCGGCCGCGCCTGCGCCAGACTTCGACAGCTCGCAGCTGTCCAGCCAGATCGCCAGCCTGGAGGCGGAGCTTTCCAACGAACAGCAGATGTACGCCAAACGCCCGCGCATTCACCGCCTGAACGCCGCCTCGACCATGCGCGACAAGGGCGCCTGGTACAAGGAAGAGTGGCGCAAGAAGGTCGAGCGGGTGGGCAACCTGAACTACCCCGACGAAGCGCGCCGGCAGCAGATTTACGGCAACTTGCGCATGATGGTGTCGATCAACCGTGATGGCTCGCTGTACGAGGTGCTGGTGCTGGAGTCGTCCGGGCAACCGGTGCTGGACCAGGCGGCACAGCGCATCGTAAGGCTGGCGGCGCCGTTTGCACCGTTTACTGGGGATTTGGCTGAGTTTGACCGGTTGGAGATTATTCGGACATGGCGGTTTGCCCGTGGGGACCGTTTGTCCAGTAATTGAGTATTGGCCTTGGGCGTAGGGCTTGCGAGATGCGGTGGCGCGGAGATCGAGCGCCGCGCGGGCGGCGCTCGATCTCAAAGACACCAAAAACCTCAAGACAGACACCAACCAAACGACACAAATCCGCACCTTGTCAGCCTCGCCACCTGGCGCCACACTATCCCCCATGAAAACCCTAGCCCCCAGCTACCTCAAGCATCAGTTTCTGATCGCCATGCCGCACATGGCCGATCCGAACTTCGCCCAGACCCTCACCTACATCGTCGAGCACAATGAGCATGGCGCCATGGGCCTGGTGGTCAACCGGCCGCAGGAACTGAGCCTGGCCGACATCCTCGAGCAGCTGCGCCCGGACGAAATGCCGCCGGCCAGCA
This sequence comes from Pseudomonas sp. NBRC 111132, assembly GCF_001320565.1. Classification (NCBI taxonomy): domain Bacteria; kingdom Pseudomonadati; phylum Pseudomonadota; class Gammaproteobacteria; order Pseudomonadales; family Pseudomonadaceae; genus Pseudomonas; species Pseudomonas sp. NBRC 111132. Next base: position 13,594 of record NZ_BCBI01000085.1, on the reverse strand, counting down.
CCTCGCAGGTGCCGATCTACCAGGGCGGCCCGGTGCAGACCGACCGCGGCTTCGTGCTGCACAGCAGCGAGTGCAGCTTCCAGGCCACAGTGGCCCTGGAAGGCCTGTCGCTGACCACATCGCAGGATGTGTTGCTTGCGATTGCCGCAGGGGTAGGCCCGAAACAGAGCCTGATCACCCTGGGTTATGCCGGCTGGGAAGCGGGCCAACTGGAGGCCGAGCTGGCCGACAATGCCTGGCTGAACTGCCCGTTCGACCCGGAAATCATCTTCGGCATGGCCAACGACCTGCGCCTGGAAGCTGCAGCCGCCAGCCTGGAGATCAACCTGCACCTGCTGACCAGCCAGGCGGGCCACGCCTGATGGCCGAGCTACGCCTACTGCTGGGCTTCGACTACGGCAGCAAACAGATCGGTGTGGCCGTCGGCCAGGTGATAACCGGCCAGGCCCGCGAACTGTGCACCCTGAAGGCACAGAACGGCGTGCCGGACTGGGCCCAGGTGGAAAAGCTGATCGCCGAATGGAAGCCGGACGCCATTGTCGTCGGCCTGCCACTGAACATGGACGGTACACCCAGCGAAATGAGCGCCCGCGCCGAAAAGTTCGCCCGCCGCCTGAACGGCCGCTTCAATCTGCCCGTGCACACCCACGACGAGCGCCTGACCACCTTCGAGGCCAAAGGCGAACGCATGGCCCGTGGCGGCCAGCGCGGCAGCTACCGCGACAACCCGGTCGATGCCATCGCCGCTGCCTTGTTGCTGCAAGGCTGGCTGGAGGCCAACACCTGATCATCTTTGCCGCCGGGCCCACCCGGCGCACCCTTCCGAGGAGCCCGCAATGAGCCTACCCAATCCCGCCGAGCTGATCCGGCAGATGGCTGTCGACCTTCGCGCCCACCTGGCCCGCCGTCACATCAGCGAGCCGCGCTATATCGGTATCCGCACCGGCGGTGTCTGGGTTGCCCAGGCCCTGCAGGAAGCCATGGGCGACACCAGCCCCATGGGCACCCTGGACGTTTCGTTCTACCGCGATGACTTCAGCCAGAACGGCCTGCACCCGCAAGTGCGTCCGTCCGAGCTGCCGTTCGAAGTCGAAGGCCAACACCTGGTGCTGGTGGATGACGTACTGATGAGCGGCCGCACCATTCGCGCTGCGCTCAACGAGCTGTTCGATTATGGCCGCCCGGCCAGCGTTACCCTGGTCTGCCTGCTGGACCTGGATGCCGGCGAACTGCCAATCCGCCCGAACGTGCTTGGCGCCACCCTGTCGCTGGCGGCCCATGAACGGGTAAAATTGACCGGACCCGCACCGCTCGCCCTCGAGCGCCAGGACCTCGCCTCCGCTTCCGCCCTTTAAGAGTCCCCCGCGATGACGCCAATCGACGCCAAGCGCCCGCTGCAGCTCAATGATCAGGGCCAGCTGCGCCACTTCCTCTCGCTCGACGGTTTGCCCCGCGAACTGCTCACCGAGATTCTCGACACCGCCGACTCCTTCCTGGAAGTCGGTGCCCGGGCCGTGAAAAAAGTCCCGCTGCTGCGCGGCAAGACCGTATGCAACGTGTTCTTCGAGAACTCGACCCGTACCCGTACCACCTTCGAACTGGCGGCCCAGCGCCTGTCGGCCGACGTGATCAGCCTGAACGTGTCGACCTCCTCGACCAGCAAGGGCGAAACGCTGTTCGACACCCTGCGCAACCTCGAAGCCATGGCGGCCGACATGTTCGTCGTGCGCCACTCCGACTCGGGCGCCGCGCACTTCATCGCCGAACATGTGTGCCCGGACGTTGCCGTGATCAACGGCGGTGACGGCCGCCACGCGCACCCGACCCAGGGCATGCTCGACATGCTCACCATCCGCCGCCACAAGGGCAGCTTCGAAAACCTGTCGGTGGCCATCGTCGGTGACATCCTGCATTCGCGCGTGGCCCGCTCCGACATGCTCGCGCTCAAAGCGCTGGGTTGCCCGGACATTCGCGTGATCGGCCCGAAAACCCTGATCCCGATCGGTATCGAGCAGTACGGCGTAAAGGTCTACACCGACCTCGCCGAAGGCCTGAAAGACGTCGACGTGGTGATCATGCTGCGTCTGCAGCGTGAGCGCATGGCCGGTGGCCTGCTACCCAGCGAAGGCGAGTTCTACCGCCTGTTCGGCCTGACCACCGCACGCCTGGCCGGGGCCAAGCCCGACGCCATCGTCATGCACCCAGGCCCGATCAACCGTGGTGTCGAAATCGAGTCTGCAGTGGCCGACGGCAAGCACTCGGTGATCCTCAACCAGGTCACCTACGGCATCGCCGTGCGCATGGCCGTGTTGTCCATGGCCATGAGCGGGCAGAACGCGCAACGTCAATTCGACCAGGAGAACGCCCAGTGACCATCAGTATTCTCGGCGCCCGGGTCATCGACCCCAACAGCGGCCTGGACCAAGTCACCGACCTGCACCTGGAGGGCGGCCGCATTACCGCCATCGGCGCCGCCCCGGCCGGTTTCAGCGCCAGCCGCACGATCCAGGCCGATGGCCTGGTCGCCGCGCCCGGCCTGGTCGACCTTGGCGTTTCCCTGCGCGAGCCGGGTTACAGCCGCAAAGGCAACATCGCCAGTGAAACCCGCGCGGCCGTGGCCGGCGGCGTTACCAGCCTGTGCTGCCCGCCGCAGACCAAGCCGGTGCTGGACACCTCGGCGGTGGCCGAGCTGATCCTAGACCGTGCCCGCGAAGCGGCCAACAGCAAGGTCTACCCGATCGGCGCCCTGACCAAAGGCCTGGAGGGCGAGCAACTGGCCGAGCTGGTGGCCCTGCGTGACACCGGCTGCGTGGCATTCGGCAACGGCCTGAAGGAAATCCCCAACAACCGTACCCTGGCTCGTGCCCTGGAGTACGCGGCCACCTTCGATCTGACGGTGGTGTTCCACTCCCAGGACCGCGACCTGGCACAGGGCGGCCTGGCCCACGAAGGTGCCATGGCCAGCTTCCTTGGCCTGCCGGGCATCCCGGAAAGCGCCGAAACCGTGGCCCTGGCGCGCAACCTGTTGCTGGTGGAGCAGAGTGGTGTACGTGCGCACTTCAGCCAGATCACCAGCGCCCGTGGCGCGCGGCTGATCGCCCAAGCCCAAGCCCTGGGCCTGCCGGTGACCGCCGATGTGGCGCTGTACCAGCTGATCCTCACCGACGAGTCGCTGCGCGAATTCTCCAGCCTGTACCACGTGCAGCCGCCGCTGCGCACCGCAGCCGACCGTGACGGCCTGCGCGAGGCAGTGAAGTCGGGGGTGATTCAGGCGATTTCCAGCCACCACCAGCCGCATGAGCGCGACGCCAAGCTGGCCCCGTTCGGCGCCACCGAGCCGGGTATCAGCAGCGTCGAGTTGCTGCTGCCGCTGGCCATGACCTTGGTGCAGGATGGCCTGCTCGACCTGCCAACCTTGCTCGCCCGCCTGAGCAGCGGCCCGGCTGCCGCCTTGCGCTTGCCAGCCGGCGAGCTGAAAGTGGGTGGGGCGGCCGACCTGGTGCTGTTCGACCCGCAAGCCTCCACCGTTGCCGGCGAGCAGTGGTTCTCGCGCGGCGAGAACTGCCCGTTCATCGGCCACTGCCTGCCGGGTGCGGTGCGCTATACCTTGGTCGATGGGCACGTCTGCCACGAGGCCTGACAAAGCGCGAACTTGCTTTGTGTAGGAGCGGCCTTGTGTCGCGAACGGGCCGCGCAGCGGCCCCAGGGTCTCTGCATCACGCATGAATCGCTGGGGCCGCTTTGCGGCCCTTTCGCGACACAAGGCCGCTCCTACATCGACCGTGCCCGGTTCGAAGACCGGACCAACCATTCATCCCCCACGGTTGAAATCCTTCCCCCCACCCCCATATGAGTCTGCATCAGGCACTTTCGCCCCGCTGCGTGGAGACTCTCCCCTTGACCACCATCGTTTCTGTCCGCCGTAACGGCAAAGTCGTCATGGGCGGCGACGGCCAGGTATCCCTCGGCAATACCGTGATGAAAGGCAACGCCAAAAAGGTGCGCCGCCTGTACCACGGCCAGGTCATTGCGGGCTTCGCCGGTGCTACCGCCGACGCCTTCACCCTGTTCGAACGCTTTGAAGGCCAGCTGGAAAAACACCAGGGCCACCTGGTCCGCGCCGCCGTCGAGCTGGCCAAGGAATGGCGTACAGACCGCTCCCTGAGCCGCCTGGAAGCCATGCTGGCCGTGGCTAACAAGGACGCCTCCCTGATCATCACCGGCAACGGTGACGTGGTCGAGCCCGAAGATGGCCTGATCGCCATGGGTTCCGGCGGCGCCTATGCCCAGGCCGCCGCCCGCGCCCTGCTGAACAAGACTGACCTCTCGGCACGCGAAATCGCCGAAACCGCCCTGAACATCGCCGGCGACATCTGCGTGTTCACCAACCATAACCTGACCATCGAGGAGCAGGACCTGGCCGACTGATTCAGCTGTTCTGGCGCCCCTTCCCGGTGAAGGGGTTTTTCCACGCTGACTCATCTGCCCAAGGACCCTATTGATCATGTCCATGACCCCCCGCGAGATCGTCCACGAACTCAACCGCCACATCATCGGCCAGGACGACGCCAAGCGCGCCGTGGCCATTGCCCTGCGCAACCGCTGGCGGCGCATGCAGCTCCCTGCCGAGCTGCGTGCCGAAGTCACCCCGAAGAACATCCTGATGATCGGCCCTACCGGCGTCGGCAAGACCGAAATCGCCCGCCGCCTGGCCAAGTTGGCCAACGCGCCGTTCCTCAAGGTCGAAGCCACCAAGTTCACCGAGGTGGGCTATGTGGGCCGCGACGTCGAGTCGATCATCCGTGACCTGGCCGATGCCGCGCTGAAAATGCTGCGCGAGCAAGAAATCATCCGCGTGCGCCACCGCGCCGAAGATGCCGCCGAAGACCGCATTCTCGATGCCCTGCTGCCACAAGCGCGCGTCACCAGCTTCAGCGAGGAAGCCGCACAGACCAGCAGCGATTCCAACACGCGCCAACTGTTCCGCAAGCGCCTGCGCGAAGGCCAGTTGGACGACAAGGAAATCGAGATCGAAGTGGCCGATGCCGTAGGCGTGGAAATTGCTGCACCGCCCGGCATGGAAGAAATGACCAACCAGTTGCAGAGCCTGTTCGCCAACATGGGCAAGGGCAAGCGCAAAGCGCGCAAGCTGAAGGTGAAAGAAGCGCTTAAGATGGTTCGCGATGAAGAAGCGAGCCGCCTGGTCAATGAGGAAGAACTCAAGGCCAAGGCCCTGGAAGCAGTCGAGCAGCACGGTATCGTGTTCATCGACGAAATCGACAAAGTGGCCAAGCGTGGCAACGTTGGCGGTGCCGACGTGTCCCGTGAAGGCGTACAGCGCGACCTGCTGCCGCTGATCGAAGGCTGCACCGTCAACACCAAGCTGGGCATGGTCAAGACCGACCACATCCTGTTCATTGCCTCGGGCGCGTTCCACCTGAGCAAACCGAGCGACCTGGTGCCTGAACTGCAAGGCCGCCTGCCAATTCGTGTGGAGCTGAAGGCGCTGACCCCAGAAGACTTCGAGCGCATCCTGCAAGAACCGCACGCGTCGCTGACCGAGCAGTACCAGGCATTGCTCAAGACCGAAGGCCTGAACATCGCGTTCCAGGCTGACGGCATCAAGCGCCTGGCCGAGATTGCCTACCAGGTCAACGAGAAGACCGAGAACATCGGTGCCCGTCGCCTGCACACCCTGCTCGAGCGTTTGCTCGAAGAGGTGTCGTTCAGCGCGGGCGACCTGGCCAGCACCCACGACGAAGCGCCGATCCAGATCGACGCGGCGTACGTGAACAGCCACCTGGGTGAGCTGGCGCAGAACGAAGACCTGTCGCGTTACATCCTGTAATACCGCAGGGGGCCGCTTTGCGGCCCCCTTGCACATTCCCCCAAATCTCCTGAAGCTGTGCTTCATCAGCTCCCGAGAGATTCTGCCCATGGCCCGCCTGCCCACTGCCATCAACCTGCACAAAGCCTCGAAAACCCTCAGCCTCACCTACGCCCCCGGCGAGGTCTACCAACTGCCCGCCGAATTCCTGCGCGTGCACTCCCCCTCCGCCGAAGTCCAGGGCCACGGCAACCCCATTCTGCAGTTCGGCAAGATCAACGTCGGCCTCGTCGGCCTCGAACCTGCCGGCCAATATGCACTGAAACTGACCTTCGACGACGGCCACGACAGCGGTCTGTTCACCTGGGAATACCTCGAGCAGCTGTGCCTGCGCCAGGAACAGCTGTGGGCGGAATACCTCGACGAGCTGCACAAGGCCGGCAAATCCCGCGACCCGGCCGAGTCGGTGGTCAAACTGATGCTCTAGCGCAAGGCCTGCGGGGTTTAGAGCGCATTTTCTAAATTCATCTGTTTGAATGGCTTGCAGACAGCCCAGTGAGGGGCTGTCTTGCGCATTACATGAAAGTCGGGTAACCAATGGGTGTGGCAAGTTCCCTGCATCACTTTGCAGGTCGTCAGAACCCCCGCAGCACCGCTGTTCCTTATCACTGGTCACCCGAGTAGCAGTACCGGGCTCAGCGCTGTGCACCCGCCACGGCAACCGGTACTCGTCTCAGGACAACGGAGCGTCGTAGATGAGTAACAAGAACAACGATGAGCTGCAGCGGCAGGCCTCGGAAAACACCCTGGGGCTGAACCCGGTCATCGGCATTCGCCGCAAGGACCTGTTGAGCTCGGCACGCACTGTGCTGCGCCAGGCCGTGCGCCAACCGCTGCACAGCGCCAAGCATGTGGCCCACTTTGGCCTGGAGCTGAAGAACGTGTTGCTGGGCAAGTCCAACCTGGCCCCGGAAGGCGACGACCGTCGCTTCAACGACCCGGCCTGGAGCAACAACCCACTGTACCGCCGCTACCTGCAAACCTACCTGGCCTGGCGCAATGAACTACAGGACTGGATCGGCAGCAGCGACCTGTCACCCCAGGACATCAGCCGCGGCCAGTTCGTCATCAACCTGATGACCGAGGCCATGGCGCCGACCAATACCCTGTCCAACCCGGCCGCGGTCAAACGTTTCTTCGAAACAGGCGGCAAGAGCCTGCTCGATGGCCTGTCAAACCTGGCAAAGGACATGGTCAACAATGGCGGCATGCCCAGCCAGGTGAACATGGATGCCTTCGAAGTGGGCAAGAACCTGGGTACCAGCGAAGGCGCGGTGGTGTACCGCAACGATGTGCTGGAACTGATCCAGTACAGCCCCATCACCGAGCAGGTACACGCTCGCCCGCTGCTGGTGGTACCGCCGCAGATCAACAAGTTCTACGTGTTCGACCTGAGCCCGGAAAAGAGCCTGGCACGCTTCTGCCTGCGCTCGCAGCAGCAGACCTTCATCATCAGCTGGCGCAACCCGACCAAGGCCCAGCGCGAATGGGGCCTGTCCACCTACATCGATGCGCTCAAAGAAGCAGTCGACGCGGTGCTGGCGATTACCGGCAGCAAGGACCTGAACATGCTCGGTGCCTGCTCTGGCGGCATCACCTGCACCGCACTGGTGGGCCACTATGCCGCCATTGGCGAAAACAAGGTCAACGCCCTGACCCTGCTGGTCAGCGTGCTCGACACCACCATGGACAACCAGGTTGCATTGTTCGTCGACGAGCAGACCCTGGAGGCCGCCAAGCGCCACTCCTACCAGGCAGGCGTGCTGGAAGGCAGCGAAATGGCCAAGGTGTTCGCCTGGATGCGCCCCAATGACTTGATCTGGAACTACTGGGTCAACAACTACCTGCTCGGCAATGAACCGCCGGTGTTCGACATCCTGTTCTGGAACAACGACACCACGCGCCTGCCGGCCGCCTTCCACGGCGACCTGATCGAAATGTTCAAGAGCAACCCGCTGACGCGCCCCGAAGCCCTGGAAGTGTGCGGCACCGCAATCGACCTGAAGCAGGTCAAATGCGACATCTACAGCCTTGCCGGCACCAACGACCACATCACCCCCTGGCAGTCGTGCTACCGCTCGGCACACCTGTTTGGCGGCAAGATCGAGTTCGTGCTGTCCAACAGCGGGCATATCCAGAGCATCCTCAACCCGCCGGGCAACCCCAAGGCACGCTTCATGACCGGTGCCGACCGCCCAGGCGACCCAGTGGCCTGGCAGGAAAACGCCACCAAGCATGCCGACTCCTGGTGGTTGCACTGGCAAAGTTGGCTGGGCGAGCGTGCCGGCGCGCTGAAAAAGGCGCCCACCCGCCTGGGCAACCGTGCCTACGCTGCCGGCGAGGCCTCCCCAGGCACGTACGTTCACGAACGTTGAGTAGCAGCGCCGTGGCCACCTACGGGGGCGCCACGGTGTTTACTTCACCCAAGAGTCACGCGCATGCCGCAACCCTACATTTTCAGGACCGTCGAGCTGGACGACCAGTCCATCCGCACCGCCGTCCGCCCGGGCAAGCCGCACCTGACGCCGTTGCTGATCTTCAACGGCATCGGCGCCAACCTGGAGCTGGTGTTTCCGTTCATCGAAGCATTGGACCCGGACCTGGAAGTCATCGCTTTCGACGTGCCCGGTGTCGGTGGCTCGTCCACCCCACGCCACCCGTATCGCTTCCCTGGGCTGGCCAAGCTGACGGCACGGATGCTCGACTACCTCGACTACGGCCAGGTCAACGTCATCGGCGTGTCCTGGGGCGGCGCCCTGGCCCAGCAGTTCGCGCACGACTACCCCGAGCGCTGCAAGAAGCTGGTGCTGGCCGCCACCGCTGCTGGCGCGGTCATGGTGCCAGGCAAGCCCAAGGTGCTGTGGATGATGGCCAGCCCCCGCCGCTACGTGCAGCCGTCGCATGTCATACGCATTGCGCCGATGATCTATGGCGGCGGCTTCCGGCGCGACCCGGACCTGGCCATGCACCATGCCGCCAAGGTGCGCTCTGGCGGCAAGCTGGGTTACTACTGGCAGCTGTTAGCCGGGCTTGGCTGGACCAGCATCCACTGGCTGCACAAGATCCAGCAGCCCACCCTGGTATTGGCCGGCGACGACGACCCGCTGATCCCGCTGATCAACATGCGCCTGCTGGCCTGGCGGATTCCCAATGCCCAGCTACACATTATCGACGACGGCCATTTGTTCCTGATCACCCGGGCCGAGGCCGTCGCCCCCATCATCATGAAGTTTCTGCAGCAAGAGCGTCAGCGCGCAGTCATGCACCCTCGCCCGGCTTCGGGCGTGTAGGCGCGGGCTTGCCCGCGAGGCGGCGCCATGGCCAGAACGAGGGAGTGTTGCCATGAAAGACAAACCGGGCAAAGGATCGACAACGCTCCCCGCCACCCGCATGAACGTGCAGAACGCCATCCTCGGCCTGCGCGGCCGCGACCTGCTGTCCACGTTGCGCAACGTCGGCCGCCACGGCCTGCGCCACCCGCTGCATACCGCGCACCATCTACTGGCGCTTGGCGGGCAACTGGGGCGGGTGATGCTGGGGGACACGCCCTACCAGCCAAACCCACGTGACGCGCGCTTCAGTGACCCGACCTGGAGCCAGAACCCGTTCTACCGCCGTGGCCTGCAGGCCTATCTGGCCTGGCAGAAACAGACGCGCCAGTGGATCGATGAAAGCCACTTGAACGACGATGATCGAGCACGCGCCCATTTCCTGTTCAACCTGATCAACGATGCGCTGGCCCCCAGCAACTCACTGCTCAACCCGCTGGCAATCAAGGAGCTGCTCAACACCGGCGGTCAGAGCCTGGTGCGTGGCGTAGCCCACCTGCTTGAAGACTTGCGCCACAACGATGGCCTGCCGCGCCAGGTGGACGAGCGTGCGTTCGAGGTGGGCGGCAATCTCGCCGCGACGCCTGGCGCCGTGGTTTTTCGCAATGAGCTTTTGGAGCTGATCCAGTACAAGCCGCTGAGCGAGACGCAGCACGCCCGCCCTCTGTTGGTGGTGCCGCCACAGATCAACAAGTTCTACATCTTCGACCTCAGCTCGACCAACAGCTTCGTCCAGTACATGCTCAAGAACGGCTTGCAGGTGTTCATGGTCAGCTGGCGCAACCCCGACCCACGCCACCGCGAATGGGGCCTTTCCAGTTACGTGCAGGCCCTGGAAGAAGCACTGAATGCCTGCCGCAGCATCAGCGGCAACCGTGACCCCAACCTGATGGGCGCCTGTGCCGGTGGCCTGACCATGGCTGCGCTGCAGGGCCACCTGCAAGCCAAGAAACAGTTGCGTCGCGTGCGCAGCGCCACCTACCTGGTCAGCTTGCTGGACAGCAAGTTCGAAAGCCCAGCCAGCCTGTTCGCCGATGAGCAGACCATCGAAGCCGCCAAACGCCGCTCCTATCAGCGCGGCGTGCTGGACGGTGGCGAGGTGGCACGGATCTTTGCCTGGATGCGGCCCAACGACTTGATCTGGAACTACTGGGTCAACAACTACCTGCTCGGCAAGACACCGCCGGCTTTCGATATCCTGTACTGGAACGCCGACAGCACGCGCCTGCCCGCCGCGCTGCATGGCGACCTGCTGGAGTTCTTCAAGCTCAACCCCTTGACCTACCCGGCCGGGCTGGAAGTGTGCGGCACGCCCATCGACCTGCAGCAGGTCAACCTGGACAGCTTTACCGTGGCCGGCAGCAACGACCACATCACCCCATGGGACGCGGTGTACCGCTCGGCCTTGCTGCTGGGTGGCGAGCGGCGCTTCGTGCTGGCCAACAGCGGGCATATCCAGAGCATCATCAACCCGCCCGGCAACCCCAAGGCTTACTACCTGGCCAACCCCAGGCTGAGCAGCGACCCCCGCGCCTGGTTCCACGACGCCAAACGCAGCGAAGGCAGCTGGTGGCCGTTGTGGCTGGAATGGATCACTGCACGCTCCGGCCCGCTCAAGGCGCCGCGCAGCGAGCTGGGCAATACCACTTACCCACCGCTAGGCCCCGCGCCAGGCACCTATGTGCTGACCCGATGAGCATGCTGACTGGATGAAAACCCGCGACCGTATCCTGGAATGCGCCCTGCAGCTGTTCAACCAGCAGGGCGAACCCAACGTCTCCACCCTGGAAATTGCCAACGAAATGGGCATCAGCCCAGGCAACCTGTATTACCACTTCCATGGCAAGGAACCCTTGGTATTGGGCCTTTTCGAGCGTTTCGAGGAAGCGCTGATGCCCTTGCTCGACCCTCCCCTGGATGTGCGCCTGGATGCCGAGGACTATTGGCTGTTCCTGCACTTGATCGTCGAGCGCATGTCACAGTACCGCTTCCTGTTCCAGGACCTGTCCAACCTGACCGGGCGCCTGCCCAAGCTGGCCCGTGGCATGCGCGGCCTGATCAATGCGCTCAAACGCACACTCGCGGCGCTGTTGGCCAGCCTCAAGGGCCAGGGGCTGGTAGAGAGTGAGACCCAGGCGCTGGGGCAACTGGTGGAGCAGATCACATTGACGCTGATGTTTTCGCTGGATTACCAGCGGGTGCTGGGGCGCGAGGGGGATGTGGGGATCGTGGTGTACCAGGTGATGATGCTGGTGGCGCCGCATCTGCAGGCGCAGGCACGGGCGGCGGCAGAGCAATTGGCGGTGCGCTATCTGGAAGGATAAACCTGCTGTTTCGGCGCAGAGGCCTTCGCGGGCATGCCCGCCCCCACAGGGCCTGCGCTGACCTGCTGATCGGCACTGTACCTGTGGGAGCGGGCAAGCCCGCGAAGAAGGCGACGCGGTATCAGATCAGGGTACCGGTGCCAGTCGGAGCCGACGGCGTGCTGCTTGCCGGGGCGGCGGCAGGTGCCGGTGCTGCGGTCGCGGCCGGTGCGGCGCTGGCCGCTGGAGCTGCAGGCTTCGCGGCTGCCGGTTTGGCCGGTGCCTTCTTCACTGCGGGTTTCTTCGCTGCCGCTGGTTTGGCTGCTGCCGGTTTCGCCGCAGGCTTGGCTGCCACGGGTTTGGCTGCTGGCTTGGCCGCAGGTTTGGCCGCCGCAGGTTTGGCCGCCGCAGTTTTAGCTGCAGGTTTTGCCGCCGCAGGCTTGGCCGCTGCGGCCTTGGCCAATGGCTTGGTTGCTGCCTTGCTCGCAGCCGGTTTGGCCGCGGCAGTGCGCGACGATATCGGCGTAACCGAAGCACCGGTCAGTTTCTCGATCTGCTTGGTCAGGCTATCCACCTGCTGATGCAGGGCCTTGATCTCGTTGCGGCTCGGCACGCCCAGGCGTGAGATGGCGCTGTTCAGACGCTTGTCGAAAGCCTCTTCGAGCTCGCTCCACTTGCCCAGCGCACGGTCCTTCACACCAGACACACGCGAAGTGGTCGATGATTTGGCGGATTCGGCTACTTCTTCAGCCGTCTTCTTCGCCTGCTTCTCGGCCTTCTCGCCATCTTTCACCAGCGTGTCGAACAGCTTCGGGCCGTCCTGGTCGATCTTCGAATAGATACCCAGCCCCGCCAGCCAGATCTTGCGGGAGTATTTCTCGATCCCGCCGACCCAGGAGCTGCCTTCTTTTTCGGTGTTCTTCTTGCCAGCCATCCTGCTCTCCTTATGGTTTGTGCGCGACGCGTTCAAGCAGTTCGTGCAGCTGTTCAAGCTTGATCGACAACGCCTCAACGTCATGTTTAGACGGAATGCCGAGGCGATTCAAGGCGCGCCCTACCCGTGCGTCGAAAGCTTTTTCGATCTTGTCGAGTTGAATCTCTACCTTGCCGCGTACGCGGCTGACTTCTTCAGCGGCTTCATCGATCTGGTTGTTGGCAGCATCGAGCTCTTTGTCGATACGTTTCTTGCCACGCTTCTCGACGCCTTCGCCGGCCTTGACCAGCTCCTGGAAATAATCGGAGCCTTCCTGGCCCACGCGCGCATAAGCGCCGATGCCAGCCAGCCAGATCTTGCGCGCGTAGCCGCGCACTTCGCCCAGCGTACCCAGGGCGTCGTCCTTTTTCTTCACAGTCACTTTGGCCATGCTCTGTACCTCATGCTCATGAGTGGAGGAGGAACCGCCCATGGAGGCTGGGCTTGAGCATAAGGTAGAGGCTGTAATTAGAATCTTCACCCTAAGATCGCCACGCTGACTTATCTACCGCCACTGCTTCAGGTTGGCGTTTCAGCATTCGGCTCCCTTTGACCGGAGCCACAAACCATGCCCCAATCACTGCCCCTGGCATACCTATCATTCAAGCAACAGGTAGCGCAGCAGTTCGCCAACCGCCCCAGCCTGCGCGAAGTCGTAGCCAGCGCAGGTTACGACGCACTCGTGGCACGCTACCCATGGACCCGCGAAAACCACCCAGAGCTGCGCTCCATAGCGGGCTTCAGCATCCTGCATAGCCTGGATGAAGAGCTACCTGCACAGCAAAGCAACTTGGTGGACACACTGCTCGAACATTTTCTCAGCGGCCAGCCCATGGCGCTCGAGCCCACGGATCAGCTCAGCCTGAACCCACCAACCGTCTTTCGCCCCCAGCATGTCGCGCCGGCCATCGATATTCGCATGGCCGACCTGAACACTGACTACGACGATGTGCTGGCAACCCTTTGCGAGACATTTCAGCAGGCACAGATCAGTTACTGGAACGGCCGCGACGGTGACTCGGACGTAACCCGCCTTCAGTGGATGCAACAGGTACTCAAGGCCGCACTGCTCGCCACGCTTGAGCACCAAGGCCTGGACAGT
>NZ_BCBI01000084.1:0-17478 GCF_001320565.1 Pseudomonas sp. NBRC 111132 | reverse complement strand
ATGAGTCCATGTCTTGCCGCGCATTATAGGTCGCTGAAACATTTTTGCAAGAACGTTTTCGTTTAAAATCAACTACTTAGCGTTCTTACCGTTTGCAGCGCCCTACGCAAATAATGGCGGTGAAGGGGGGATTCGAACCCCCGATACCCTTATGAGGTATACTCCCTTAGCAGGGGAGCGCCTTCGGCCACTCGGCCACCTCACCGCAACACGAGGCGAATATTAAAGAACCTCTTTCACCTTTGCAACCCTTTTTTTGAAAAAAACTTCAAAAAAATTAAAGGCTTGGCTCTTCATCCTTCTCTTTCTTGATCCGCAGGTAGATTTCCTCGCGGTGAACAGCCACTTCTTTCGGGGCGCTGACGCCAATACGCACCTGGTTGCCTTTGACGCCAAGCACCGTCACGGTGATCTCGCCGTCTCCAATGATCAGGCTCTCGGCGCACCGACGAGTCAGAATCAACATAGCTTTCTCCTTACGCGAAACATTCAGGGGTAACAGTCTTGGGTTTCGAGGCAGGGTCGTGGACGACGACCTTAGCCCCGGTTACTCGCTGCACAGGCCAGGACAGGGCCTGTGCAACGAGCAGAAACGCGAAGGGCGCGGCAAGCCGCGCCCTTCCAGGCAGCGCCTTACTCGCCCTGTCGGGCAGGGGCGTCCAGCTCGAACGCGGTGTGCAGCGCGCGTACGGCCAGCTCCAGGTACTTCTCTTCGATCACTACCGAAACCTTGATTTCGGAGGTGGAGATCATCTGGATGTTGATACTTTCCTTGGCCAGCGCTTCGAACATGCGGCTGGCGACACCGGCGTGCGAACGCATGCCGACGCCAACGATCGAGACCTTGGCGATCTTGGTGTCGCCGATCACTTCACGGGCACCGATTTCGCGGGCAGTGTTTTCCAGCACGCTTTGCGCCTTCTCGTACTCGTTGCGGTGTACGGTGAAGGTGAAGTCGGTGGTGTTATCGTGGGCAACGTTCTGCACGATCATGTCGACTTCTATGTTCGAAGCACTGATCGGGCCGAGGATCTTGAAGGCCACGCCCGGGGTGTCCGGCACGCCGCGAATGGTCAGCTTGGCTTCATCACGGTTGAAGGCGATACCGGAAATGATCGGCTGTTCCATGGATTCCTCTTCATCAATGGTAATGAGGGTACCCGGACCCTCCTTGAAGCTGTGCAGCACGCGCAGCGGAACGTTGTATTTGCCGGCGAACTCCACCGAGCGGATCTGCAGCACCTTGGAACCGAGGCTGGCCATTTCCAGCATCTCTTCGAAGGTGATCTTCTCCAGGCGCTGGGCCTGCGGCACGACGCGCGGGTCGGTGGTGTAGACGCCATCGACATCGGTGTAGATCTGGCACTCATCAGCCTTCAGCGCCGCCGCCAGGGCCACGCCGGTGGTGTCGGAGCCGCCACGGCCCAGGGTGGTGATGCTGCCGTGCTCGTCGACGCCCTGGAAACCTGCAACCACGACCACGCGGCCTTCCTTGAGGTCGGCACGAATTTTCTGGTCGTCGATCTGCAGGATGCGCGCCTTGTTGTGCGAGCTGTCGGTGAGAATGCGCACCTGGTTGCCGGTGTAGGACACCGCTGGCACACCACGCTTGATCAAGGCCATGGTCAGCAGGGCAATGGTGACCTGCTCACCGGTCGACACGATCACATCCAGCTCACGAGGAACCGGCTGATCGGTAATCTGCTTGGCCAGGTCGATCAGGCGATTGGTTTCACCGCTCATGGCCGACAGCACAATCACCAGGTCGTCGCCTGCCTCACGGTGTTTCTTGACCTTTTCGGCTACCTGCTCGATCCGCTCGATGGAACCGACAGAGGTGCCGCCAAATTTCTGTACGATCAACGCCATTTCAATGGTGCCTCAGCCCATACAGGGCCCCAAAAAACAATCCAACATGAAGAGGCCGGTGACTAGACCACCGGCCCCTTCATCTCAAAGTCCCTGCTCTGCGAATGGCACGGCCAGCGCCAGGGCCTGGTCCAGCGCGGCGACGTCGACGCCACCACCCTGGGCCATGTCCGGACGGCCACCGCCCTTGCCACCCACCGCCGCAGCGGCTTGTTTCATCAGATCGCCAGCCTTGAGTTGGCTGGAGAGGTCCTTGGTCACGCCGGCCACCAGCACGACCTTGCCCTCATGCTCGCTGCCCAGCAGGATCACTGCGTGGCCGAGCTTGTTCTTCAGCTGATCGACCAGGGCCAGCAGGGCCTTGCCGTCCTGCCCATCCAGGCGGGCGGCGAGCACCTTGGCACCTTTGACCTCAACGGCCGCGTTGGAGAGATCGTCCCCGGCGGCGCTGGCGGCCTTGGCCTGCAGCTGTTCAAGCTGCTTCTCCAGCTGGCGGTTGCGCTCAAGCACAGCCGACAGCTTGTCGATCAGGTTGTCGCGGTTGCCTTTGACCAGTTGCGCGGCTTCCTTGACCTGCTCTTCGGCAGCGTTCAGGTAGGCCAGCGCAGCGGCGCCGGTCACCGCTTCGATACGGCGCACGCCAGAGGCCACGCCGCCTTCGCTGATGATCTTGAACAGGCTGATGTCACCGGTGCGCTTGGCGTGGATACCGCCGCACAGCTCCACCGAGAAATCGCCGCCCATGCTCAACACGCGCACAGTGTCGCCGTACTTCTCGCCGAACAGCGCCATGGCGCCTTTGGCCTTGGCGGTTTCGATGTCGGTCAGTTCGGTTTCAACGGCAGTGTTCTTGCGCACTTCGCGGTTGACGATGTCTTCCAGTTGCTTGATCTGCTCTGGCTTCAGCGCTTCGAAATGGCTGAAGTCGAAACGCAGGCGCTGGCTGTCGACCAGCGAGCCCTTCTGCTGCACGTGCTCGCCCAATACCTGACGCAGCGCTTCGTGCAACAGGTGAGTGGCGGAGTGGTTCAGCGAGGTGGCATGCTGCACGTCGGCATCGACCTTGGCCTCGACTGGCGAACCGATCACCAGCGCACCGCTGGCGACCACACCGTGGTGCAGGAAGGCACCGCCAGTTTTGGTGGTGTCGCGCACGTCGAAGCGTGCAGCGCCAGCCTGCAGGAAGCCGGTATCACCCACCTGGCCGCCGGACTCGGCGTAGAACGGCGTGCGGTCGAGCACGACCACGCCCTGCTCGCCTTCACCCAACTGGTCGACGGCCTGGCCGTCCTTGTACAGGGCAATGATCTTGCCTTGGGCTTCGGTGGCGTCGTAACCGAGGAATTCGGTGGCGCTGTCGACTTTAACCAGGCTGTTGTAATCCATGCCGAAGGCGCTGGCGGAACGGGCACGCTCACGCTGGGCATCCATCTCGCGCTCGAAGCCGGCTTCGTCGATGGTCAGCTCACGCTCACGGGCAATGTCGGCAGTCAGGTCCATCGGGAAGCCGTAGGTGTCGTACAGCTTGAACACCACGTCGCCCGGCACCACGTCACCTTTGAGCTGGGCCAGGTCTTGCTCGAGGATACGCAGGCCCTGCTCCAGGGTCTTGGCGAACTGCTCTTCTTCGGCCTTGAGCACGCGCTCGATGTGCGCTTGCTGGCTCTTCAGTTCCGGGAAGGCTTCGCCCATTTCAGCAGCCAGTGCCGCAACGATCTGGTAGAAGAAGCTGCCCTTGGCGCCCAGCTTGTTACCGTGACGGCAAGCGCGGCGAATGATGCGGCGCAGCACGTAGCCACGGCCTTCGTTGGACGGCAGCACACCGTCGGCAATCAGGAAGCCGCAGGAACGAATGTGGTCGGCGACGACTTTCAGCGAGGCCTGGCCGTCATTGCTGCAACCGATGGCCTTGGCCGCGGCCGCCAGCAGGTTCTGGAACAGGTCGATCTCGTAGTTCGAGTGCACGTGCTGCAGCACGGCGCTGACGCGCTCCAGGCCCATGCCGGTGTCCACCGACGGCGCTGGCAGCGGGTGCAGCACGCCATCGGCGGTGCGGTTGAACTGCATGAAGACGTTGTTCCAGATCTCGATGTAGCGGTCGCCGTCTTCTTCTGGCGAGCCGGGTGGGCCGCCCCAGATGTCCGGGCCGTGGTCGTAGAAGATCTCGGTGCATGGGCCGCACGGGCCAGTGTCGCCCATGGTCCAGAAGTTGTCGGAGGCGTACGGGGCGCCTTTGTTGTCGCCGATGCGCACCATACGCTCGGCCGGCACGCCGACTTCCTTGGTCCAGATGTCGTAGGCTTCGTCGTCAGTGGCGTAGACAGTGACCCAGAGCTTTTCCTTGGGCAGGTTCAGCCACTGCTCCGAGGTCAGGAAGGTCCAGGCGAAGGTGATGGCATCGCGCTTGAAATAGTCACCGAAGCTGAAGTTGCCCAGCATTTCGAAGAAGGTGTGGTGACGCGCGGTGTAACCGACGTTTTCCAGGTCGTTGTGCTTGCCACCGGCGCGCACGCACTTCTGGCTGCTGACGGCGCGGGTGTAGGCGCGCTTCTCTGCACCGAGGAAGCAGTCCTTGAACTGGTTCATGCCTGCGTTGGTGAACAGCAGGGTCGGGTCGTTGTTCGGGATCAGCGAACTGGAGGCGACTCGGGTATGGCCTTGCTCTTCGAAGAAGCGAAGGAAGGCTTCACGGATTTCTGCGCTTTTCATAGGTTCTTCCACGGAAACGGCGGCCCTGTTGGGCAAACACGTCGACGAAACGACGGCAAAGGGCCGCATTATATCGGTCCTGCAAGCTCGATGCAGTGTGTTTATACGATAGAAACTGTCGTTTGGACGGTTTTTCGGGCTATGCAAACGAAAATGACATGACCGGATGCTAAATCCTGTGTTTCGCCACTGGCAAGCCAATTACCGCTTATGGGAAGGGAAAATGGAACAGGCGGTGAATTAAAAGAGTTTCATGGGAATCATCACGCAAGGCCGCTCCCCAAAAAGCGACTCCCACAGCAGCAGCCATAGCGCATCAGCCTAGCCGCTGCCCCGAATCCGGCACGATCAGGATACCGGCGCGCAAACCGTTCCTGACCTTGGGGTTGGGGAAGATGATGCGCGCGCCCTCCTCCTCGACCACCCAGCGCATCTCGGCCAGGTCTTCGGCCAGCAGGTAGCCCTTGCTCAGCTCGGAGAAGTTTTCGATATCCGCCGGCAGGTGCAGGTGGAAGCTGTCGCTGTGCTTGATGATTTCACGGGAAACACTGAACAGTTGCAGGCCATCCAGCGAGCTTTCGCCTTCTGGTTCGGTCGCCTCGATGATGCGGATCAGCCGCTCTTCCAGCTTGTCGAGGTTGACCTGCTCGTTCTGGCCGAACGGGCGGGCCTTGCCCAGTTCCAGCGTGAAGGCTTCGGCATCCAGCTGTTCATAGGTGAATGCGCTGAAGGTGATGGACGACTTGCTTTGCAGCAACACCGCTTCCATACCCGCCGCCGCCAGGCGCGCCAGTTCGCGACGGGAGTGCTTGCGCCCTTCTTTATAGGGATACAAGGCGAATTGTTCGATCTTCGAACCACGGATGGCCGTATGCAGGTCGTAATGCAGCCGGCTGCGCCCCGGCTTGCTGAAGAACACCCTGGCAAACTGTTCCAGCTCAGCGGCGCGCAACGCCTCGAAACCGCTGGAAAGCTCGTGACGGCCATTGAAAAGGCGGTTGATGTCCTGCTCGATGAAGCGCTCGCCCTTGCGGATTGCCACCGGGTTGCCGAACAGGAACAGCAGGCGCGCCCTGGGTTTGATCTTGCCGTTGGCCACGCCGTGCAGCAGCCGCTCCAGCAATTCGATCGGCGCCGTCTCGTTGCCATGAATGCCGGCGGACAGCAGCAAATCCAGCCCGCAATCCTCGCTTTCAGCCGGGCGCACTTCAAGCGCACCCTCCCCCAGCCAGCGCAAACGCGCGCCCTTGGGTGTCACTTGGGTCTTCTCGGCCGGTTCGTGATCGGTGAGGGTCAGCTCAAGCAATTTGCCAAGGGCGAGCATAGGTACTTCCTTAGTGGTGGTGGCCGCAGTCAGGGCCATGGACGTGATCGTCGCCTTCGCCAAGCTCCGCCGGCTCCATTTCCAGCTGCAGGCTGACCAGGTTGGTGGCCATCGGGCGCAGCAGCAGGTTGGCATATTCGGTGTCGTCTTCCTCGACATCCACACCGATCAGCAACTGGCCACGGCCGTCTTGCTGAATCCACACTTCCTTGCCTTGCCAGACCACGGCAAAGCGGGTGCAGGAAGTTTCCAGCTGGGTGCCGTCTTCATCTTCAAGGATCAGGCGCAGGGCGTCGGTCATTACAAAGTCTCTCTTCAAGGTTGGCGTTGGAACGGATACACCGAGCCCAACTTCAGGATCTGGGTCAATTCGTCCAGTGCCGTACGGCATTCCACCAGCAATTGCGGGTCGGCCAGGTCTGCTTCGCCAAGGCGATCGCGGTAATGCCTGTCGACCCACTGCAGCAGCGTGTCATACAGCGAGGCCGTCATGATAACGCCTTGATTGACCGCTGCCAGTTCCGTTTCCTTCAAAGCCACGCGCAAACGCAGGCAGGCCGGGCCACCGCCGTTCTGCATGCTCTGCTTGAGGTCGAATATCTTGACCTCATTCACCGGGCCGCCCTGGCTGGTCAACTGGCCCAGGTAGGCCCAGACCCGCTCGTTGTTGCGGCACTCTTCCGGCACCACCAGCAGCATGGAACCATCGTCGCGGCTTAGCAGCTGGCTGTTGAACAGGTAGGAACGCACCGCGTCCTCAACCGTCACCGCTGCCCGTGGCACGCAGATGGCCTGGAAGTTGCCACCCTTGCTGGCCAGTTTAGCTCGCAGCTGGCCAAGCACTGCGTCAGTCTCGAGGAACGCGTCCTCGTGGTAGAACAGCACTTCGCCGTTACCCACCGAAATCACATCATTGTGGAACACACCCTGGTCAATCACCGCCGGGTTCTGTTGAGCGTAGACCACGCCGTCATCGCTCAGGCCGTGCAGCCGAGCCACGGCCTGAGAGGCCTCCAGGGTTTGCCGCGCCGGGTACTTCTGCGGCGCCGGGTAACGGCTGTCGAAGGCACTGCGGCCGTATACGAAGAACTCCACACCCGCCTCGCCATAGGCACTGCAGAAGCGCGTGTGGTTGGCCGCGCCCTCGTCACCGAACTGTGCCACGGCAGGCAGCGCCGGGTGGTGGGCAAAGTGTTTCTCGTTGTTGAACATGGCGCCCAACACCCGGCTGGTGGTCGGATGCTCGATGCTGCGGTGGTATTTGCAGTTGAGGTTGGCGGCAGTGAAGTGCACGCGGCCGTCCGCAGTGTCGGCACTGGGGCTTACGGTTGCGGCGTTGGCCACCCACATGCTCGAAGCCGAGCAACTGGCCACCAGCAGCGGCATGGCATCGGCGGCGGCGCGCTGGATGACTTCGGCATCACTGCCGCTGAACCCCAGGCGGCGCAGCGCGGCCACATCCGGGCGCTCCTGCGGCGCCAGCACACCTTGCTTGAAGCCCATGTCGGCCAGCGCTTTCATCTTCGCCAGGCCCTGGCGCGCCGCCTCACGCGGGTTGGACCCCTGCTGGCTGTTGCTCTGCGAAGCCACGTTGCCGTAGGACAGGCCGCCATAGTTGTGGGTTGGCCCCACCAGGCCATCAAAATTCACTTCATAGGATTTCATCGGCTAGGCTCCGTGACCTGTTGTTATAGGGTGACGCCCGGCGTCAGGGTCGCCGGCAAGGCAAGGCTGGCAGTCTCCAGCGAAGCCACGGGGTAAGCGCAGTAGTCAGCCGCGTAATAGGCACTGGCGCGATGGTTGCCACTGGCACCCACGCCACCGAACGGCGCACTGCTGGCGGCACCGGTCAGCTGTTTGTTCCAGTTGACGATGCCGGCGCGGCTGCGCAGCCAGAAGTACTGGTAGCGGGCGCGCGAATCGGACAACAAACCAGCGGCCAGGCCGTACTGGGTGTTGTTGGCTTCATCGATCGCAGCATCGAAGTCGACGTAGCGGATCACCTGCAGCAGCGGGCCGAAGAACTCCTCGTCCGGGCGCTCATCCACGGCAGTGACATCGATGATGCCAGGGGTCAGCAGTGCGGCATCGGCCTGTGGTTGGGTCATTTCCAGCAGCTTCACGCCACCTTTGGCGGCCAATTCGGCCTGAGCTGCAATCAGCGCCCGCGCTGCCTGCAGCGAAATCACCGACCCCATGAACGGCGCCGGCTGTTCATCGAACGCCCCCACCGTGATGGTTTTGCACACGTCGACCAGGCGCGCGATCAGCGCATCGCCCCAGCTCCCTTGCGGCACCAGCAGGCGACGCGCGCAGGTGCAACGCTGGCCGGCGGAAATGAACGCCGACTGGATAATGGTGTACACCGCCGCGTCCAGGTCCTTGACCTCATCCACCACCAGCGGGTTGTTGCCACCCATTTCCAGGGCCAGGATCTTGTCTGGGCGCCCGGCGAACTGTTGATGCAGAAGGTTGCCGGTGCGGCTGGAGCCGGTGAAGAACAGGCCATCGATACCCGGGTTGGCGGCCAGCGCCACACCGGTTTCGCGCGCGCCCTGTACCAGGTTCAGCACACCCGCCGGCAGGCCGGCGGCAATCCAGCAATTGACGGTCAGCTCAGCGACCTTGGGGGTCAGCTCGCTGGGCTTGAACACCACACAGTTACCTGCCAAAAGCGCCGGCACGATATGGCCATTGGGCAGGTGCCCGGGGAAGTTGTAGGGGCCGAACACCGCCACCACACCGTGGGGCTTGTGCCGCAGAACGGCCGTGGCATCGGCCAGCGGGCCGCTCTTTTCACCGGTACGCTCGCGGTAGCTTTGTACCGAAATCGCGACCTTGTTGATCATGCTGGTGACTTCGGTCGCCGATTCCCACAGCGGCTTCCCGGTTTCCTCGCCAATGCACTGGGCCATGGCTTCGGCATGCACTTTCAACTGCGCGGCAAACTTCTCCAGCACATCAATACGCGCCTCCAGACTCAACTGCGCCCAAGCAGGGAAGGCTTGCCGCGCTGCCTGCACGGCAGCATCCACCTGGCTGGCCTCTGCACCCTGCCCTTGCCAGACCACGGCTTGCGTCACCGGGTTCAGCGACTGCAGGGTTTCGCCCTGGCCGGCCTGCCAATTGCCTGCGATGTAATGCGTGGTCATTTACTGGGCCTCCCGGCTTGCCGACAGCGGCACGGCGCGCACATTGTCGCCAGCGCCCATGCGCAGGCGCTTGGCGGTCAGCGGGTCGACCACCAGGGTGCCGGCTGCCAGCCGCGCAGGTGCAGCCGTGATACGGCAGTCGTCGCGCTTGCGGTTGTGGATGATGAAAGGGGTGGCGTCATCGCCTGGCGTCCCTACCGCCAGCACCAGGGTCTGGCTCTCGCGCACGGCGCGGATCTTGGCGGTGTCGCATTCGATGGCCGGGCCTGCATCGAAGATATCGACGTAGCCCTGGTAGTTGAAGCCCTCCTGCTTGAGCATCGCCAGCGCCGGCTCGGTGTCTTTGTGCACGCGGCCGATCACGTTGCGCGCTGCCTCGGACAGGAAGCAGGTGTACAGCGGGAACTTGGGCATCAGTTCGGCAATGAACGACTTGTTGCCCACGCCCGTCAAGTAGTCGGCCTGGCTGAACTCCATCTTGAAGAAGTGCCGGCCCAGGCTTTCCCAGAAAGGTGAACGGCCCTGTTCGTCAGACATACCGCGCATTTCGGCAATGATCTTCTTGCCGAACAACTCTGGGAACTCGGCAATGAACAGCATACGTGCGCGCGACAGCAGGCGGCCATTGAGGCCAGAGCGGTAGTCGCTGCGCAGGAACAGCGAGCACAGCTCGGAATTGCCGGTCAGGTCGTTGGCCAGGAACAGCGTCGGGATTTCGCGGTAGATCTTCAGCTCCTGCGAGGCGCTGACCGTAAGGCCGACCCGGTAGTTGTACCACGGCTCGCGCAGACCTACGGCACCGGCAATGGCACTGATGCCCACCACCAGGCCTTCGTCGTTTTCCAGCACGAACAGGTAGTCGGTGTCGCCACGCTCCGCTTCACCGCGGAAGCTTTTTTCCGCCCAACCAACGCGATGCCCCAGGCGTTCTTCGTTGGCCGGCAGCGTGGTCAGCCCGGTGGTGCCGGTGCTGCGTGCCAATTCGATCAACGCAGGCAAATCGCTGCTGCGTACAGGACGAACGATCATGCTATCTCCTTGTGCGGCGGCATCTGCCGGCGCGAAACTCTGCTAACGCATCAATCCCGAAACGTCTGTTGCCAGACCTCAGACCGCGACCAGGCGCACGCTGGCGCCCTCGCCCACGCCCAGCGCGTCGGCTGCAGCCACGCTCAGGCTGACCGGCTTGCCGGGCACCCAGTCGAGGTCCAGCAGCACCGCGCGGTAGTCCTGCAACTGGCCGTTGCACACCAGGTACGGGCGCCCGCCCTTGACCGGGGCGTCTTCGATTTTCACCGGCGCCACCCGGCTCTGGGCGATCGAGCGAATACCCGAGGTGCGTGCGTGCAAGGTCGGGCCGCCGTCGAAAATGTCGATGTAGTGCTCGGTCTCGAAGCCTTCACGCATGAGGATGTCGAAGGTGATTTGCGCGCGCGGGTGCACCTGGCCCATGGCTTCCTGCGCCAAGTCAGGCAGCAGCGGCACGTAGATTGGGTAGTGCGGCATCAGCTCGGCGAGGAAGGTACGGCTCTTGAGCCCGCACAGGCGTTCGGCGTGGGCATAGTTGAGGTCGAAGAAATTGCGGCCGATGGCATCCCAGAACGGCGATTCGCCCTGTTCGTCGCTGTAACCGACGATTTCGGTTACCACCGAGTCGGCGAAGCGTTCCGGGTGCGCGGCCATGAACAGCAGGCGACCGCGCGAGTTGAGCTCGGCCCAGCCACTGTTCACCAACTCCGGCAACACATAGAAGCTGGTCAACAAGCTGTTGCCGGTCAAATCGTGGCACAGCGACAGCACGTGGATCTTGTTGTGGATCTTCAGCTCGCGCGAGGCGTGCACGAAGGTCTCGTTACGAAAGCTGTAGAACGGCTCGGAGTAGCCGGCCGAAGCGACGATGGCCGAACAGCCGACCAGCTTCCCGGTGTTACTGTCTTCGAGCACGAAAAAGTAGCTTTCTTCACCGTTGAAGCTGACCTCGGCGGCGAAGGATGTCTCGGAGGCGGCAATCTTGTCGCCCAGGCGAGCAGTGTCGTCCGGCAGCGAGGTGACACCAATGGGGCTGTCTGCAGCCATGCGCTGCACTTCGTTCAGATCAGCCATTTGCGCGGGGCGCATCACCAGCATGGTGTCACTCCTTTGGAATACGGGCCGCTGACGGCGGCACGGATAAACGGCAGGCGCTTGGGCACCTGCACTGGAATCGGGTATCGCCGGCCCGGTTCAGCCATGGCTGGGACCGGCGAGAGGACCGCAGGCGGGTCAGCCTTGGGTCAGTGTGGCCACGGCGCGCTCGAAGCGGTCCAGGCCTGCATCGATGTCGGCGTCTTCAACCACCAGGCTTGGCGCGAAGCGGACCACGTCCGGGCCGGCCTGCAGCACCATTACGCCTTCTTTCTCGGCCGCGTTGAGCACGTCCTTGGCCTTGCCTTGCCAGGCTTCGGTCAGCACGCAACCCAGCAGCAGGCCGACACCACGCACCTGGGTGAACAGGTTGTACTTCTGGCCGATCTGCTCCAGGCGGGTTTTGAAGCGTTCGTGCTTGGCCTTGATGCCGGCCAGGGTTTGCGGGGTGTTGATAACGTCCAGCACCGCACAGGCAACGGCGCAGCCCAGTGGGTTGCCGCCATAGGTGGTGCCGTGGGTGCCAACGGCCAGGTGCTTGGCCAGCTCGGTGGTGGTCAGCATGGCACCGATCGGGAAGCCGCCGCCCAGGCTCTTGGCGCTGGTCAGGATGTCCGGGGTCACGCCGTAATGCTGGTAGGCATACAGCGAGCCGGTGCGGCCCACGCCAGTCTGCACTTCGTCGAAGATCAGCAGGGCGTTGTGCTCGTCACACAGCTTGCGCGCGCCTTCCAGGTAGGCCTTGTCGGCCGGCACCACGCCACTTTCGCCCTGGATCGGCTCGATCACCACGGCGCAGGTCTTATCGGAAATCTGCGCCTTCAGTGCTTCCAGGTCGTTGTAGGGCACGTGGCTGATACCGGTGATCTTCGGGCCGAAGCCGTCGGAGTACTTCGGCTGGCCACCGACGCTGACAGTGAACAGGGTGCGACCGTGGAAGCTGTTCACGGTGGCGATGATTTCGTGCTTTTCAGGGCCGAAGCGATCATGGGCAACGCGACGGGCCAGCTTGAAAGCAGCCTCGTTGGACTCGGCGCCAGAGTTGCAGAAGAACGCGCGGTCGGCAAAGGTAGCGTCCACCAGCTTGTGAGCCAGGCGAAGGGCCGGCTCGTTGGTGAACACGTTGGATACATGCCAGAGGGTGTTGGCCTGTTCGGTCAGGGCCTTGACCAGTGCCGGATGGCAGTGACCCAGGGCGTTTACCGCGATACCACCGGCAAAGTCGATCAACTCGCGACCCGACTGGTCCCAGACGCGGGAACCCTCGCCTCGCACAGGAATGAAGGCCGCCGGAGAATAATTGGGAACCATGACCTGGTCGAAATCGGCACGTTGCACCGGGGCTTGCTCAACGGACATCTGAGTCTCCTGAAGAGGAACGCTGGCCTGGAAGTGGCGAGCGATGGGGGGATTGTAAGGACTGATCCGCGCCTGTCCTTGCGGCCAAGCGACAACTTGTTACAGCGCAAAACCCTGTTTGGACAAGGTTTTCGGCAATGCGACAAACACTGTCGCAATCGCGCAGTGTACGGGAGAGAGGGGGCTGGGTGAACGGGTGTTCACATAGGTTTGTGAGGGGCAGGATGTCCGGCGATGTTCGTCTGGCGCCTGTGAGATCGAGCGCTGCCTTCACCCCCAAGCCATACGCCCGGAATCCCCCGAAAGATCAGCCTTTTTCGGCAGGCGCCGAACTCAGCTCGAACGGGCTGCTGCTGCGCCGCTGGTTACGGTCTTCCCGTGGCGTTGCACCAAAGAAGTTGCGATAGGCGCTGGAAAAATGCGGCCCCGAAGAGAAGCCACAAGACAACCCGATCTGAATGATCGACTTGCTGGTCTGCATCAGCATTTGCCGCGCCTTGTTCAGCCGCAGCTCCAAATAGTACTGGCTGGGCACGCGGTTCAGGTACTGCTTGAAAATGCGCTCCAACTGCCGACGCGACACGCAAACATGCTGGGCAATTTCGTCGGTGGTCAGCGGCTCTTCGATGTTGGCTTCCATCAGCAGCACTGCCTGAGTCAACTTGGGATGGCTGGACCCCAGGCGGTTCTGCAGCGGAATTCGCTGGCGCTCGCCACCCTCGCGAATGCGCTCGACCACCAGCTCTTCCGACACCGCCCCGGCCAGTTCCGCCCCGTGATCGCGCGCCAGCACCGCCAACAGCAGGTCAGTCACGGCCATGCCGCCACAGGCGCTAAGGCGGTCACGATCCCAATCGAACAAGTGGCTGGTGGCGATCACTTTAGGGAAGCGTTCGGCAAAATCATCTTGCCAGCGCCAGTGCACCGCAGCGCGGTAACCATCGAGCAGCCCCAGCATTGCCAAGGGATACACCCCGGCAGACAGGCTGCCGATCATGCAGCCACTGCGCGCCAGTTGCTTGAGCGCCGCCGACAAGGCAGCCCCCATCGCCGCAGGCGGCTCATCCGCCAGCAGAAACAACTTGTGGCAACCCTCCAGGCGGCCGTTCCACGGTTCGCCCGGCAGACGCCAGGCGCCATCCTGCGCAGGTTCAGCCTGCAGGAAGGACAACTCGTAGATCACATCCGGATGCACCCGCTGCGCCACCTGCAACACTTCCTCGGCCAGCGCCAGGGTCAAAGGCCTGGTGCTGGGCCAGATGAGAAAACCGATTCGCTGGGTGGTCATAGGGTGCGGTCCGAAACCTGAGGTCGTTCTAGTCTGTGCGCCGGGTCAGGCTGCGCTTGCCGCGCAGCATGCCCTATTCTGGTGCAAAAATGCAGCTTTTACTTCAGGCTGCCGGAGAGGAACTGCTTCAGGCGCTCCGACTGCGGGTTGGCCAACACTTCACGCGGGCAGCCGGTTTCTTCCACCAGGCCTTTGTGCAGGAACACCAGCTGGTTGGACACCTCTCGAGCAAAACCCATTTCGTGGGTCACCACCACCATGGTCCGGCCCTCCTGGGCCAGCGCCTGCATCACTTTGAGCACATCACCTACCAGCTCGGGGTCGAGCGCCGAGGTCGGCTCGTCGAACAGCATAACCTCCGGCTCCATCGCCAGCGCCCGGGCAATTGCCACACGTTGTTGCTCACCACCCGACATATGCCCAGGGAAAGCATCCTTGCGGTGAGCGACACCGACCTTGGCCAGGTAGTGCTCGGCCTTCTCCAGCGCCTCCTTGCGGCTCACGCCCAGCACGTGCACTGGGGCTTCGATGATGTTCTCCAGCGCGGTCATGTGCGACCACAGGTTGAAGTGCTGAAACACCATCGAAAGGCGCGAACGCATGCGCTGCAACTGACGCGGGTCGGCAGCCTTCAGCGCGCCGTCCTTGCCGGCGACCAGCTTGAGCTCTTCGTTGTTGAGCAGGATCTTGCCGGCGTGCGGCTGCTCCAGCAGGTTGATGCAGCGCAGGAAGGTCGACTTGCCTGATCCGCTGGAGCCGATGATGCTGATAACGTCGCCGGCCTTGGCCGCCAGAGAAACGCCCTTGAGCACTTCGTGGCTACCGTAGCGCTTGTGCAGGTCTTGGACTTCGAGTTTGTACATGCTGTCGATTCTCACAAAGCGGTCAGTGCTTGCGCGGCGCCAGGTAGCCGAGCCAGCGGCGTTCGGCCATCTTGAACAGGCGCACCAGGATGAAGGTCAGGCACAGGTAGAACACGCCCGCCGTGATATAGGCCTCGAAAGGCAGGTAGTACTGGGCATTGACCGTGCGTGCGGCACCGGTGATGTCGATCAGGGTGACGATCGACGCCAGGCTGGTGGTCTGCAGCATCATGATCACTTCGTTGCTGTACTGCGGCAGCGCCCGGCGCAGGGCCGACGGCAGCAGGATGCGGCGGTACATCTTCATGCGCGACATGCCCATGGCCTTGGCCGCCTCGATCTCGCCGTGCGGCGTGGCCTTGAGGCTACCGGCGATGATTTCGGCGGTGTAGGCACTGGTATTGATGCCGAACGCCAGGCAGGCGCAGAAGGTGGCACTGGACAGCAACGGCCAGAAAATACTTTCGCGCACGGCCTCGAACTGAGCCAGGCCGTAATAGATCAGGAACAACTGCACCAGCATCGGCGTGCCGCGGATCACGTAGGTGTACAGCCATGCAGCCAGATTGACCACAGGCTGTTTGGATACCCGCATCAGGCCCAGTGGAATAGCCGCCAGCAGGCCGAAGAACAGCGAGATCGCCAGCAGCTTGAGGGTGGTCAGCAGCCCGCCGAAATACAGCGGCAATGCCTCCCAGACCACGTTGTAGTCAAAGATCATAGTTCAGCCACCTTGACGCCTACCGAGTAGCGGCGCTCCAGATACTTCAGGGCCAGCAGCGAGACACTGGTCAGCACCAGGTACAGGGCCGCCACCGCCAGGAAGAAGGTGAACGGCTCGCGGGTGGCATCCGCCGCCTGCTTGGCCTTGAACATCATGTCCTGCAAACCGACCACCGAGATCAGCGCGGTAGCCTTGGTCAGTACCAGCCAATTGTTGGTGAAGCCAGGGATCGCCAGGCGAATCATTTGCGGCACCTGGATGCGGAAAAATACCTGACGATTGCTCATGCCATAGGCCACGCCCGCTTCGGCCTGGCCCTTGGGAATACCCAGGAACGCGCCGCGGAATGTTTCCGACAGATAGGCGCCAAAGATGAAGCCCAGCGTACCGATACCTGCAATCAGCGGGTTCAGGTCGATGTAGTCTTCGTAGCCGAGCAGCGGCGCCACTCGGTTGATGATGTCTTGCCCGCCGTAGAAGATCAGCAGGATCAGGACCAGGTCCGGAATGCCACGGATCACCGTGGAATACAGATCGCCCAGCCAGGCCAGCCAGCGCACCGGCGACAAGCGCAGCGCTACGCCGATCAGGCCGAGCACGATGGCCAGGGCCATCGACGACAGGGCGAGCTGCAGCGTCAGCCACGCCCCGTCGAGGATGACTGCCCCGTAGCCTTTCAACATGATGAGGTCCTCGACCTAGAGAATGAAAAATGGTGCAAACCTCAGAGCCTCTGCTGTTTGCACCATTGCACAGGTGAAACCCGACGTCTTAGTTCGAGTCTGGACCGTAGATGTCGAAGTTGAAGTACTTCTTCTCGATTTCTTTGTACTTGCCGTTTGCACGGATGGCGTCGATGGCCGCATTGATACGGTCGACGTTGGCCTTGTCACCCTTGCGCACCGCGATGCCGATGCCGTCACCGAAGTACTTGGCGTCGGTGAAGGCCGGGCCTACGAAGGCGAAGCCCTTGCCGGCGTCGGTCTTGAGGAAACCGTCTTCCAGCAGGGTGGCATCGGCCACGGTACCGTCGAGACGACCAGCCGCCACATCGAGGTAGATTTCGTTCTGGGTGCCGTAAGGCACCACGGTGGCACCTTTGGCGCCCAGCACTTCCTTGGCGAAGCGATCGTGGATCGAGCCGCGTTGCACGCCAATCTTCTTGCCTTTGAGTTCATCCAGGCTGTCGCTGACAGTGGTGCCGTCCTTCATGACCAGGCGCGCCGGGGTCAGGTAGTAGCGCTTGGTGAAGTCAACCGATTTCTTGCGGTCATCGGTGATCGACATGGACGACAGGATGGCGTCGATCTTGCGCACTTTCAGCGCCGGGATCAGGCCGTCGAACTCCTGCTCGACCCAGGTGCACTTGGCTTTCATCTCTTCGCACAGGGCGTTGCCGATGTCGTAGTCAAAACCTGCGATGCTGCCGTCAGGTTGCTTGAAGGCGAAGGGTGGGTAGGCGGCTTCGATGCCGATTTTCAGCGGTTTTTCATCGGCCTGCGACACCAGGGAAAACACAGACAGCGCCAGGGCGCCAAGCAGTGCGAGCTTCTTCATCAGGTAACTCCATCGGTACGGGGCAATACAAGGCAGGTAACGGCTGCCCGATATGCGAATGAGTACAACGCGAGCCGCGCAGGGTTCGACCAAGGCCGCATACCACGAGCGAGTGAGTGGCATTTTAACGACAGCCCGGTAGTCGATATTTCTTCAAAGCGACAACTACTTACAGAAGCGCCTGAAACCGCTGCGGGCGATGTTGACAGCCATTGCAAATTATGCAAAAGCGCAAGAAATAGAACCTTTAGACCTAGCAATTCCTGGGCCTATTATTGGCAAAGCCTTGTACTACGGCAAGTGTAGCGTGCTGTGTTGCACAAAATGGCTACTGGAATGCACCGAAATGGCCCGGATTTGTTTCCTGGCGCCCCGAACCTGTGCGGAAACGGTGACAGAAGAGTTACCGATGAATGTCGGGTAACAGTAAAGCAAAAACCCCGCCGGTTGCCCGGGCGGGGTTCTCTGATGCCTGCACACCCCCTGTAGGAGCGGCCCGCGCTCTGCCT
>NZ_BCBI01000083.1:0-19595 GCF_001320565.1 Pseudomonas sp. NBRC 111132 | reverse complement strand
ACGGTACCCTGATCGACTCCGTGCCAGACCTGGCCGCCGCCGTGGACCGTATGCTGCTCGAACTGGGGCGCCCGCCTGCAGGCCTTGAGGCCGTGCGCCACTGGGTTGGCAATGGTGCCCAGGTGCTGGTGCGTCGGGCGTTGGCCG
This sequence comes from Pseudomonas sp. NBRC 111132, assembly GCF_001320565.1. NCBI lineage: Bacteria > Pseudomonadati > Pseudomonadota > Gammaproteobacteria > Pseudomonadales > Pseudomonadaceae > Pseudomonas > Pseudomonas sp. NBRC 111132. The sequence continues at coordinate 19,448 of NZ_BCBI01000083.1, read as the reverse complement.
GAGGCATCGACCACACCACAGTGGACGACGCCCTGGCCGAGCAGGCGCTGGCGCTGTTCATGGACGCCTATGCCGAAAGCCATGAGCTGACGGTGGTCTACCCCGGCGTGCGGGACACCCTGCGCTGGCTGCGCAAGCAGGGTGTGGAGATGGCGCTGATTACCAACAAGCCTGAGCGCTTCGTTGGCCCGCTGCTGGACCAGATGAAGATCGGCAACTACTTCCGCTGGATCATCGGCGGTGACACCCTGCCGCAGAAGAAGCCCGACCCGGCGGCGCTGCTGTTCGTCATGCAGATGGCCGGTGTTACTCCGCAGCAGTCGCTGTTTGTCGGCGATTCGCGCAGTGACGTGCTGGCCGCCAAGGCAGCTGGTGTGCAATGCGTGGGCCTGACCTACGGCTACAACCATGGCCGGCCGATCAACGACGAATCCCCCAACCTGGTGATCGACGATCTGCGCGCTTTGCTGCCTGGTTGCGCAGACCCGGCCACTGGGATAACGTTGGCGAACCTTCAAGCCTCACAAGACAGAGAGCCCACCGTGGTGGTTACCGGCAAATTCTGGATGAAAGTCATCAAGGCCCTGGCCCGTTGGCGTTGGCGCGCCTGACTTTTGCCTGCCGGCGCGTGCCGGCCCGTCCGTTTGCCTGACCTACTGCTGCTTGCCACGAGGCTACTCATGAACCGCGAAGAATTCCTGCGCCTGGCCGCTGCCGGCTACAACCGCATTCCTTTGGCCTGCGAAACCCTGGCCGACTTCGACACGCCGCTGTCGATCTACCTGAAACTGGCTGACCAACCCAACTCGTACCTGCTCGAATCGGTGCAGGGCGGCGAGAAGTGGGGCCGTTACTCGATGATCGGCTTGCCGTCGCGCACGGTGATGCGTGTGCATGGCTACCACGTCAGCATCCTGCAGGATGGCGTGGAAGTGGAAAGCCACGATGTCGAAGACCCGCTGGCGTTCGTTGAAACCTTCAAGGACCGCTACAAGGTTGCCGACATTCCCGGCCTGCCGCGTTTCAACGGCGGCCTGGTCGGCTACTTCGGCTACGACTGCGTGCGTTATGTGGAAAAGCGCCTGGGCGCCAGCCCCAACCCGGACCCGCTGGGCGTGCCGGATATACTGCTGATGGTGTCCGACGCAGTGGTGGTGTTCGACAACCTGGCGGGCAAGATGCACGCCATCGTGCTAGTTGACCCGGCCGAGGAGCAGGCCTTCGAACAGGGCCAGGCACGCCTGCAAGGCTTGCTCGAAACCCTGCGTCAGCCGATCACCCCGCGCCGTGGCCTGGACCTGAGCGGCCCACAGGTCGCCGAACCGGAGTTCCGCTCCAGCTATACCCGTGAGGATTACGAGAACGCGGTCGGCCGTATCAAGGAATACATTCTGGCCGGTGACTGCATGCAGGTGGTGCCGTCACAGCGCATGTCGATCGACTTCAAGGCTGCGCCTATCGACCTGTACCGCGCGCTGCGCTGCTTCAACCCGACGCCGTACATGTACTTCTTCAACTTCGGTGACTTCCATGTGGTCGGCAGCTCGCCCGAGGTACTGGTACGTGTCGAGGACAACCTGGTCACCGTGCGCCCAATCGCCGGCACCCGCCCGCGCGGCGCCACCGAAGAGGCCGACCGCGCCCTGGAAGACGACCTGCTGTCGGACGACAAGGAAATTGCCGAGCACTTGATGCTGATCGACCTGGGCCGCAACGACGTGGGCCGTGTGTCTTCGACCGGCAGCGTGCGCCTGACCGAGAAGATGGTCATCGAGCGTTATTCCAACGTGATGCACATTGTCTCCAACGTCACCGGCCAACTGCGTGAAGGGCTGACGGCGATGGATGCACTGCGGGCGATCCTGCCGGCTGGCACCCTGTCGGGTGCACCGAAAATCCGCGCGATGGAAATCATCGACGAGCTGGAGCCGGTCAAGCGTGGAGTTTACGGTGGTGCAGTCGGCTACTTTGCCTGGAACGGCAACATGGATACCGCGATTGCCATCCGTACTGCCGTGATCAAGGACGGTGAACTGCATGTGCAAGCCGGTGGTGGCATTGTTGCCGACTCGGTACCGGCGCTGGAATGGGAAGAAACCATCAACAAGCGCCGAGCGATGTTCCGCGCGGTGGCGCTGGCCGAGCAGACGTTGACCAAATAAATGGATTGGGGCCGCAATGCGGCCCCATCCATTCAGAAGTCCACGCTCACCCCCAGGCTCACCCCCTGCTGCGTCAACTCATCACTCTTGCGCCAGTTGTAGTTCCCACGCACATGCACCCCCGCCACCAGTTCATGGCTCACCCCAAGGCTCGCTCGGGTCAGGTCGCTGTGTGGCGTATACCCGGTCAGGGTGAAGTCATTGGCCGGCAAGCGGGTCAGGTGCATCGTCACATCCTGCTGGTCGTCCTCGAACTCGTGTTCCTGCGCCACCTCGGCGAACAACCGGGTACTTGGCATTACCTGCACACTACCCAGCAACCCCACGCCTAGCCGACGTGACGTGCGTTCCTGGTCATCGAAGCCCAGTGCCGTCGAGCGCCCGCTTTTCTCGTCGTAGCCATCCACTTTCACCCGCGCATAGTCGGCACTGATGAAGGGTGCCAGCTGCCAGTCGCTGCTGTCGGCCGCCAGGTTGTAGCCCAGGCGCCCGGACATCGCCCAGGCCTCGCCGTCGGTGTCGCCCTTTTCGCTACGGCCATTCACGCCCAGGGCGAAGGTGCGTTTCAGGTCACTGTAGTCCAGGTGCCCGGCGGTCAGCGCGGCATCGGCCCACCAGCGGTCCTGGCGGTATTGGGCAAAGGCACTGGCCAGGTAGCTGTTCAGTTTGTAGTCCGAGTCTTGGTCGCCGACTTCCAGCTTCTGTCGGTATGCACCACCGGCGAGGCCCACGCGCCAGGCGTCGTTCAGGCGATAGCTGCCGCCCACAGTCAGGTTGTAGCCACGCCCATCGCCGCTGGCCGCGCTGTGCTGGCCGTCGAAGTCCAGGTCCTGGGCGCCAGTGGCGACAAAGGCTTGCCACTGACCTACGGCTTGCCAGGGTGTCTGCCACTGGTTGCGCAATTCATCCTGGTGGGCGCGCAGGCTGGCATGGGCCATTTCTGGCAGCAGGGTCAGCTCCCAAGGTGCGGAAATGATCGAATAGGCGTAGTCGGCAATCAGTTGCTGGCCCGCGATGGTCGGGTGCACCGAGTCGTTGAACAGTAGTTTGGTTGGGTCGGGGGTGGTGCCGGTGATGCCATATACCGGGTTGGCCACACAACCTTCGCCGCTGTAGCAAGTACCGACCAGGTTCTGATCGCTGGCGAGGCCGAACTGGTTGGGGCTGGCCAATGCCTCGCTCAGCAGCAAGGGAACGTTCAGCGGGATGATCTCGGCATCGATCTGCCCCAGTTGGCTGAGCAGCGACTGGTTGAAGGCGCCAGACAGCAATGACAGCGGGTTTTGTTGTGGCGTACCACTGAAGTTCGGTGTTTGGCCGAGGTCGGGCAGCAGCCAGACCATGATGTAGCGGGCGCCGCCTTGTTGCAGGGCCTGGGCGCTGGCAGCCAGGCGGGCGCCAGCGGCGATGGCATCGGTCGGGCTGTTGACCAGGCCCTGCAGGAAGTCATTGCCGCCGCCGGTCAGGTAGTACAGCGCGTTGGGGTCGGCACGCAGGCCATTGGCCAGGTAGCCCGGCTTTTCACGCAGTACCTGCCCGGCGCCGGTGCGCCCCGGTGGGATGACTGTTTCGGATGTGCTGGTGATCGAGTCCAGGATCTGTTGGGTCGTGTAGCCGCCGACTGCCCAGTTGTTGCCGTCGGGAAGCCCTAATGCCGGGTTGAGAGGCGAGGTAGAAGGACCCAGCTCGATCGGGCTCACCCCCAGCCGTCCGCCCAGGATCATTGGCGACACGGGGGCATAATTGCCATCGGCATCGCGGTTGGTAAAGCGCATGCCGCCGAACTGCCCGGCGTCACTGAGGCTGTCACCAAACACGATCAAGGTGGAATAGGGCGAGGGGGCAGCGAATGCCTGGCTGCAAGCTAAGGCCAGTGAAGCGAGAGTAAAGCGCAATAACGGGGCTTTTCGCATCAGGGAACATCCTTTTCTTTGTTTTTATTGGGACAACCCCATCGACCTTAGCAAATCGCTGTGCATCGCTCCCAAGTCCATTCGTTTCCCCGTGTTTACAGGCATATTGCGCCCGTCGCCCCGGTAGGCTACTGTGCCGGGACGTATGAGCGAGACCTATCCTGTGTTGATCGTCAGCAAACTCTTGATGCGCGTAATCAAGGCCCACGCCCGTTGGCGTTGGCGCGCCTGACTTTATCCCCTGCCGGCCCGTCCGGCCCGCCCCCGTTTGCCTTCCCGTTTACCGCCCTTTGTGGCAAAGCCGCGCCTGTGGCTGGTGCTGGAAGGTTCGAATTCTGAAGTCAGTAGATTCAAGAGGTTTAACACCATGTTACTGATGATCGACAATTACGACTCATTCACTTACAACGTCGTTCAGTACCTTGGCGAGCTGGGCGCCGAGGTCAAGGTCATTCGCAATGACGAAATGACCATCGCCCAGATCGAAGCCCTCAACCCTGAGCGCATCGTCGTATCCCCAGGCCCGTGCACGCCAAGCGAGGCGGGCGTGTCCATCGAGGCTATCCTGCATTTTGCCGGTAAGCTGCCGATCCTCGGCGTATGCCTGGGTCACCAGTCCATCGGCCAGGCTTTTGGCGGCGACGTGGTACGTGCACGCCAGGTCATGCATGGCAAGACCAGCCCGGTACATCACCGCGACCTGGGCGTGTTCGCCGGCCTTAACAACCCGCTGACCGTGACCCGTTATCACTCGCTGGTGGTAAAGCGCGAGACCCTGCCCGACTGCCTGGAGGTGACCGCCTGGACTGCCCATGAGGACGGTTCGGTCGATGAGATCATGGGCCTGCGCCATAAAACGTTGAATATCGAAGGGGTACAGTTCCACCCCGAGTCGATCTTGACCGAGCAGGGCCACGAGCTGTTCGCCAACTTCCTCAAGCAAACCGGCGGCCGCCGCTAAGGATCGAACATGGATATCAAGAGCGCGTTGGCCCGTATCGTCGGCCACCTGGACCTCTCTACCGAAGAAATGCGCGATGTCATGCGCCAGATCATGACCGGCCAATGCAGCGAGGCGCAGATCGGCGCCTTCCTGATGGGTATGCGCATGAAAAGTGAAAGCATCGACGAGATTGTCGGTGCGGTGTCGGTGATGCGTGAGCTGGCCGACAAGGTTGAACTCAAAAGCCTCGATGGTGTGGTCGACATCGTCGGCACCGGCGGCGATGGCGCCAATATCTTCAACGTCTCCACTGCTTCCGCGTTCGTCCTGGCGGCGGCGGGTTGCACGGTCGCCAAGCACGGTAACCGCGCGGTGTCCGGCAAGAGCGGCAGTGCCGACTTGCTGGAAGCGGCCGGCATCTATCTGAACCTGACGCCAACCCAAGTGGCCCGCTGCATTGACAGCCTGGGCATCGGCTTCATGTTCGCGCAAAGCCATCATTCGGCGATGAAGCATGCCGCTGGCCCGCGTCGCGAGCTGGGGTTGCGCACCCTGTTCAACATGCTCGGCCCGCTTACGAATCCGGCCGGAGTGAAGCACCAGGTGGTCGGCGTGTTTGCCCAGGCCCTGTGCCGCCCGTTGGCCGAGGTACTGCAGCGTCTGGGTAGCAAGCATGTGTTGGTGGTGCACTCGAAGGACGGCCTGGATGAGTTCAGCCTGGCTGCACCCACCTTCGTTGCCGAACTGAAGAACGACGAAATCACCGAATACTGGGTCGAGCCGGAAGACCTCGGCATGAAGAGCCAGAGTTTGCATGGCCTTGCCGTCGACAACCCGCAGGCGTCGCTGGAGCTGATCCGCGATGCGTTGGGCCGCCGCAAGACCGAAAACGGCCAGAAGGCTGCGGAAATGATCGTGCTCAATGCGGGCGCGGCACTGTATGCCGCCGATCATGCAATGACCCTGGCTCAAGGTGTGGAGCTGGCCCACGACGTACTGCACACCGGGCTGGCCTGGGAGAAGCTGCAGGAACTGGGTGCCTTTACTGCAGTATTCAAGGTGGAGAACGAAGCATGAGTGTGCCGACAGTGCTGGAAAGGATCATTGCCCGCAAGTTTCAGGAAGTGGCCGAGCGCAGCGCGCGCGTCAGCCTTGCCGAGCTGGAGGCCCTGGCCAAGGCCGCCGATGCTCCGCGTGGCTTTGCCAACGCGCTGATCGAGCAGGCCAAGCGCAAGCAGCCGGCGGTGATTGCTGAAATCAAGAAGGCTTCGCCGAGCAAAGGCGTGATCCGCGAGCACTTTGTGCCGGCGGAAATCGCGGTCAGCTACGAGAAGGGTGGCGCTACCTGCCTGTCGGTGCTGACCGATGTCGATTACTTCCAGGGTGCCGATGTGTACCTACAGCAGGCTCGCGCAGCAGTTTCCTTGCCGGTAATCCGCAAGGACTTCATGGTCGACCCTTACCAGATCGTCGAAGCCCGGGCCTTGGGCGCGGACTGCGTGCTGCTGATCGTGTCGGCGCTGGACGACGTGAAGATGGCCGAACTGGCCGCCACTGCCAAGGATGTCGGCCTTGATGTGCTAGTGGAAGTGCACGATGGCGATGAGCTGGAGCGCGCCTTGAAAACCCTCGACACGCCGCTGGTTGGGGTGAACAACCGTAACCTGCACACCTTTGAGGTGAGCTTGGAAACCACCCTCGACCTGCTGCCGCGCATTCCGCGTGATCGCTTGGCGATTACCGAGAGCGGTATTCTCAACCGAGCGGACGTGGAACTGATGGCGATCAACGAGGTTTACTCGTTCCTGGTCGGCGAAGCGTTCATGCGTGCCGAACAGCCAGGCCTGGAACTGCAACGGTTGTTCTTCCCAGAACAGGTGAAGAAAACTGTACAGCCATTGGACTGATCAAACGAAGCCGGCGTTCTTGCCGGCTTTTTTGTATGCCTGTAATGGCCCTTTCGCGGGTAAACCCGCTCCCACACAGGATGTTCACCGCCTGTAGGACCTGTGATATCCCCGTGGGAGCGGTTTTACCCGCGAAAGGGCCATCAACAACAATATCAAAGGTGGATCAATGAGCGATCAACCCCTGGCCTTGACCGTCGAACAAGGCCTGCACGCCGAACAGGAACTGCTGGCCGCCGTCTGCCGTGGCGAACGCGAGAGTGGTGTGCTGTTCTGGCGGCCGACCGATCACGCTCTGGTCATGCCTCGACGCATGAGCCGGCTGGACAACTTCGAGGCCGCCTGCGCGGAGCTGGCGATTGCCGGCTGGCCGGTACTGTTGCGTGAAACGGGTGGTGAGCCGGTGCCGCAGTCGCATTCGACGGTAAACGTTGCACTGGTCTACGCCGCCCCGCGCAGTGAAGGCGACCACGGTCGCATCGAAAATGCCTACGAGCGCCTGTGCCTGCCGCTGTGCGATGTGCTGCGCGAGTGGGGCGGGGTAGCATCGGTGGGGGAAATCGACGGGGCCTTCTGCGATGGCCGCTACAACGTCAACCTCAATGGCCGCAAACTGGTGGGCACCGCCCAGCGCTGGCGCCAGGGTTTGGGGGGCAAGCGCCCGGTGGTGCTGGTGCACGGTGCGCTGCTGCTGGACAACGAGCGTGAGTCGATGGTGGCGGCGGTCAACCGCTTCAACGAATGCTGCGAGCTGGAGCAGCGCTGCCGCGCCGATGCGCACATTGCCTTGCACGAAGTGGCGCCCGCGGTGCCCTGGTTCGAGCGCCTTTCACAGGCCTACGCCAAGGTGCTGGCCGAGCTGCCCAAGGACTAGCGGGTACCGTAGACCACCATGGTCTTGCCTTTCACCTGTACCAGGCTGCGCTCTTCGAGGTCCTTGAGGACGCGGCCGACCATTTCCCGCGAGCAACCGACGATACGGCCGATTTCCTGCCGGGTAATCTTGATCTGCATGCCATCGGGATGGGTCATGGCGTCGGGTTGCTTGCACAGTTCCAGCAGGCAACGGGCTACTCGACCGGTCACGTCGAAGAATGCCAAGTCGCCGACTTTGCGCGTAGTGTTGCGTAGGCGCTGGGCCATCTGGCTGCCCAGGGCGTAGAGAATTTCTGGGTCCTGGCGCGCCAGTTCGCGAAACTTCTCGTAGCTGATTTCGGCCACTTCGCACTCGGTTTTGGCGCGCACCCAGGCACTGCGCTGCTGTTCGCCCTCGACGGGCTCGAACAGGCCCAGCTCGCCAAAGAAATCGCCATTGTTAAGGTAGGCGATGATCATTTCATGGCCGTCATCGTCCTCGATGAGGATGGTGACCGAACCCTTGATGATGAACGACAGAGTCTCGGCCCGGTCGCCGGCGCAGATGATGTTGCTTTTGGCGGTGTAGCGGCGGCGCTGGCAGTGCACCAGCAACTTGTCGATGTTCTTGATCTTGGCGGGTAGGGCGGAGGCAACCATCACGAAATCCTGTTCGATACGAGGCATAGGCTTTTTTTAGAGGTTGGCTGACGGCAAGCGCCAGTCATTTGGCGCCAGCTTATCAGACACTACGGGATGTTTCGGTATTAAACCGACACGTCTCGTGCTTTTCCCACAGCCGCACAAGGTCTAAGCTGACACCCTTTTCCGAAAATCAGGAGTCCGGGTAGATGAAGGCACGTATCCAGTGGGCCGGTGAAGCAATGTTTCTCGGCGAGTCGGGGAGCGGCCATGTCGTCGTGATGGACGGCCCGCCCGAGGCCGGCGGTCGCAACCTGGGTGTGCGCCCGATGGAAATGCTGTTGCTGGGCCTGGGTGGTTGCAGCAGTTTTGACGTGGTGAGCATTCTGAAAAAGTCGCGCCAGGCGGTGGAAAGCTGCGAGGCGTTCCTGGAGGCGGAACGCGCCAGCGAAGACCCGAAGGTGTTCACCAAGATTCACATGAACTTCGTGGTGAAAGGGCGTGGGCTGAAAGAAGCGCAGGTCAAGCGGGCGGTGGAGCTGTCGGCAGAGAAGTACTGCTCGGCTTCGATCATGCTCGAGCGTGCCGGGGTTGAGATTACCCATGGCTACGAGATTGTAGAACTGGGTTAAAGCTGAGATTTTGGGGCCGCTTCGCGGCCCATCGCGACACAAGGCCGCTCCTACAGGGGAACGCGTACTTCCTGTAGGAGCGGCCCCGACACTATCAGCTCCGAAGCGCGGGCAGTGCAGCTTGCACCCACCCCGGCAACCACCTTCGCATCACTTGGCTCAACCGCTCCCGCCGCTTCTGGTAAACCAGCCCCAGCCAGATAACCCCCAGCCCGATCAAGGTCACCACCACCGGGAACAGCAGCGACTCGGCAAACACCTCGTACGACAGGTACCCCAGGTAAGCCGCCACCCCCAGCGCACCAAACACCATGAACACCGGCCGGCGCAGCAGCACCGCCATGCCCATCAGCACAATGTTGATCAGGCAGTACAGGGCCTTGCCCAACTCACTGCCACTGTCCACCAGTGTCAGTCCGCCCCAGAATGCCGCCAGCCCGGCCAGGTAGCCCCAGCGGGCGTAGTCCTCACGCGTGCGGCCGTCTATCACCAGGAACACCACCAGCAAGGCCAACCCGAACCACAGCGAAACCTCCCGGCGCTGCTCCCAGCTGAACGGCGAGCCGAAGAACCACTCGCTCAGGTCCATCGACATGAACCACAAGGCCACGGCGATCGGCATGACCACAAACGGGTAGGGGATCAGCCGCAGCATCAGCAACCCGGCCAGCACCGTGGCCGCTTCCATCGCCAGCCAGCCGCCTTGCACGTAGGTGTAGTACTGGTGGTAGTTGGCCTGGGCGTCGTCCAGTGGCCACCAGCCTGCCAGGCGTTCGATGGCGAACACTGCCAGCGGCACGATGCTGACCGCCACTGCTGCCAGTACCCCGGCAGCTACCGGTTGGGCGCGGCGCTGCAGGTTGAGGGCGAACAGGGTGATCAGCAGGATGTAGAGGGTGGCGATGATCAACAGCGCGCCATCACCGATGCTCATCCAGGCCTCGGTGAGCAACCAGCCCATGGCCGCCATGATCAACATGGCGCCAAAGTAGAAGGCAACATGGGCCAGCTGAAAACTGCCACGTGGTGCCGGTTGCTGGCGCAGGAATGCCAACAAGGTCTGGTCCTGGCCCGGTTGGAGAATGCCAGCGTGTACTGCGCGTGCCAGGTCCTTGGCGTCGAAACGGTCCGTCATGGTGATGCCTTCAGATGCGGTAGGTGCTCTTGGTCATGACCTTGGCCAGCAAGCTCATGCCAAAACGGACCGGAGCCGGGAAGCGATAACCACCGGCTTCCAGTGCAGACTCGGCGTGCTGCTCTTCGTCGATGCGCATCTGCTCGAGAATGGCCCGGGATTTTTCATCTTCGTGCGGGATCTGCTCCAGGTGCTCGTCGAGGTGCTTGCACACTTGATGCTCGGTAGCGGCGACGAAGCCCAGGCTGACCTTGTCGCTGACCAGCCCGGCGAGTGCGCCGATGCCGAACGACATGCCATAGAAAAGAGGGTTGAGCACACTCGGGTGGCTGTTCAGTTGGCGAATCCGCTGTTCGCACCAGGCCAGGTGGTCGATTTCTTCCTCGGCGGCATGCTCCATGGCCTTGCGCACTTCGGGCAGCTTGGCGGTCAGTGCCTGGCCCTGGTACAGCGCTTGGGCGCAGACTTCACCGGTGTGGTTGATGCGCATGAGCCCGGCAATGTGGCGGGATTGTTGCTCGTCCAGGTCGGCGTCTGGCTGGATGATGGCCGGCGATGGGCGGGCGGGTTGGCCGCTGAAGGGCAGCAAGGTGCGCATGGCGGTATCGGCCTGCAGCAACAAGCGGTCGAGCGGCGAGTAGTGACGTTCGGTAGCCATCGGGCACCTCCGCAAGAATGTGCCCGACAGTTTACCGCAATAGCAGCGGGGTCGCTTGCCGTGGATCAGCCCGGTGGCCAGTTCATCTGGCGCTGGCCAAGCACGTGCATATGTATGTGGTAGACCGTCTGGCCGCCTTTCGGGTTGCAGTTCATGACCACGCGGAAGCCCTCTTCGCAGCCTTGCTCGACCGCTAGACGTTGGGCAGTGAAGAGGATGTGGCCAGCCAGGGCCTTGTCTTCTTCGGTCAGGTCATTGAGCGTACGAATGTGCTTTTTCGGGATGACCAGAAAATGTACCGGTGCCGCGGGTGCAATGTCCTTGAAGGCCAGGATCTGGTCGTCTTCGTAGATGATATCCGCCGGGATTTCCCGGTTGATGATTTTGAGGAATAGATCGTCCACAGCACTTGCTCCATGGTGAGGGTCGGGCCGAGTGTACTCAGCCGGGCGCCGCTCGCCCAGTGGCTATTCCATGCCGACCGGGCAATAGCGGCGGTGGATGGCCCCGGCCAGCTTGCGCACCAGCCAGCGTGGCAGCAGGCGCGGGGCGAATGCCAGCCAGCGGTTGCGCCGGCCAGGCATGATCAGCGCGCGGTTCTTGTCCAGTGCGCGCACGGTGTACAGCGCTACTTCCTCGGGGCTGAGGCAGCGTGGTTTGCCGTCGAGCCGCGCAATGCGCCGCCGCGCGGAACGCACTGGGCCGGGGCATAGTACCGAGACCTTGATGCCGGTGCGCTTGAGCTCTTCGCGAAGCGCCTGGGAAAAACTCAGTACATACGCCTTGCTGGCGGCATAGGCTGCCATCCACGGGCCGGGTGCCATCCCGGCCAGGCCGGCGACGTTGAGGATCTGCCCGCCGCCCTGCACGGCCATCAGGTTGCCGATGGCGTGGCACAGGCGGCTCAGGGCCAGCACGTTGACCTCCAGCAGGTCTTGCTCGTCGGCCCACTCATGGGCCAGGAACGGCCCGTAGGTGCGTAACCCCGCGCAGTTGACCAGCAGATCGATACGCCGTTCGCCTTCTTCCAGTTCCAGTACGAAGCCAGACAGGCGCAGCGGCTGGCTGAGGTCGCAGGCGCGGAACAGCACCTCGACCCCGAAGCGCTGGGTAAGCTCGATGGCTACAGGCTCCAGTGTTTCTCGCTGACGTGCTACCAGGATCAGGTTGCGCCCACGCCGTGCCAGCGCTTCCGCCAGGGCCAGGCCCAGGCCGCTGGAAGCACCAGTGATCATGGCGTAACGGGTCATGCAAGGCTCCTGGGGGCTAAAGAGGGCGCCTAGTGTACAGCTTGGCCGGGCAAGGTGTTGCCTTTTGCTACAAGGTGCGGATGCGCAGAACCTGGCAGCGCTCCAAGGCTTCCCGGTACTCCTTTTGGAGCCGTTCGATCAATTCAGTGGTGCTGGGCAGGTCATGGATTTCGCCGACGCCCTGGCCCGCCGACCATACGGTCTTCCAGGCTTTGGCCTCGTCGTCGATCGGCTTGAGCTTGCCTTGCTCGTGGCCGCTCTTGAGGGCATTCATGTCATAGCCGGCCTGCTCCAGGCTCGAACGCAGGAAGCTGGCAGGGATGCCGGACACTGCCGGGGTGTGGATGATGTCGGCGGCATGGGCATCGAGCAGCATCTGCTTGTAGGCATCCTGGGCGTGGCTTTCTGCGGTGGCGATGAAGCGCGTGCCCATGTAGGCCAGATCGGCGCCCAGCACTTGTGCCGCGAGGATTTCGTGGCCGTGGTTGATGCAACCAGCCAGCAGCAGGGTCTTGTCGAAAAACTGACGAATTTCCGCTGCCAGGGCGAACGGGCTCCAGGTGCCGGCGTGGCCACCCGCACCTGCGGCGACGGCGATCAGGCCATCGACACCTGCTTCGGCGGCTTTCTCGGCATGGCGGCGAGTGGTGACATCGTGGAACACCAGGCCGCCATAGCCATGCACGGCGTCGACCACTTCCTTTACCGCCCCCAGGCTGGTGATGACGATCGGCACGCGATGTTCTACGCACAAGGCCAGGTCGGCCTGCAGGCGTGGGTTGGTCGGGTCCACGATCAGGTTGACGGCATAGGGGGCTGGCGCCTGCAATTGCGTCAGGCCCGCCTCGATCTCCTCCAGCCAGGCCTTGAAACCGGCGCTGTCGCGCTGGTTAAGGGCCGGGAAACTGCCGACCACACCGCTGGCGCAGCAGGCCAGCACCAGTTTGGGGTTGGAGATCAGGAACATCGGCGCCGCGACCACAGGCAGGCGCAAGCGTTGTTCGAGCAAGGCAGGTAACGACATGGCAAGGCTCCTTGAGCGGGTGGCTATGTCAGAACGGTTTGACCACCACCAGAATTACGATACCCAGCAGGAACAGCACGGGCACTTCGTTGAACCAGCGATAGTAGACGTGGCTGCGGGTATTGGTGCCGCTGGCGAAGCGTTTGCGTTGGGCACCGCATACGTGATGGTAGCCGGTCAGCAGGATCACCAGGGTCAGCTTGGCATGCAGCCAGCCTTGGCTCAGCCAACCGGGGGTGAGGTACAGCATCCAGGCACCGAACACGTAGGTGGCGATCATCGCCGGGTTCATGATGCCGCGGTACAGCTTACGCTCCATGGTGATGAAGCGTTCCTGGCTGATGCTGTCCTGGCTCTGGGCGTGGTAGACGAACAGCCGCGGCAGGTAGAACAGGCCGGCGAACCAGCTGACCACGCTGACGATGTGCAGCGCTTTGATCCATAGGTAAAGCATGGAGGGAGTTCCTTCAGGTATTCACGGTCGTCAGATAGTAGTGGTCAAGCGCCCGAAGGGTCACCCGAAGAGTTGTTACAGGCGCCTTGCGCCCCTATTATCGTGCGCTTTCCAGACGGCTCGTTGATAAGGGGCAAGCGTTATGATCAAGGTCGGTATCGTCGGCGGCACGGGTTACACCGGCGTCGAACTGTTGCGTCTGCTGGCACAGCATCCACAGGCCGAAGTGGCGGTCATCACTTCGCGCTCCGAGGCGGGCGTGGCGGTGGCGGACATGTACCCGAACCTGCGCGGCCATTATGACGGGCTGGCCTTCAGCGTGCCCGACAGCAAGGCCCTGGCTGCTTGCGATGTGGTGTTCTTCGCTACCCCGCATGGTGTTGCCCACGCCCTGGCAGGTGAACTGCTGGCGGCTGGCACGAAGGTGATCGACCTGTCGGCCGACTTCCGCCTGCAGGATGCCGCCGAGTGGGGCAAGTGGTATGGCCAGCCGCACGGTGCGCCAGAACTGCTCAAGGATGCGGTGTACGGCCTGCCTGAAGTCAACCGCGAGAAGATCCGCCAGGCACGCCTGATCGCGGTGCCGGGTTGCTACCCGACCGCAACCCAGTTGGGCTTCCTGCCGCTGCTGGAAGCGGGCCTGGCCGACCCGTCGCGCCTGATCGCTGATTGCAAGTCGGGTGTCAGCGGTGCTGGCCGTGGTGCTGCGGTCGGTTCGCTGTTCTGTGAGGCTGGCGAAAGCATGAAGGCCTACGCAGTGAAAGGTCACCGTCATCTGCCTGAAATCAGCCAGGGCCTGCGCCTGGCTGCTGGCAAGGACATCGGCCTTACCTTCGTGCCGCACCTGACGCCGATGATCCGGGGTATCCACGCCACCCTGTACGCGAATGTTGTCGATACGTCGGTCGACCTCCAGGCGTTATTCGAAAAGCGTTATGCCGACGAGCCGTTCGTCGACGTGATGCCCGCTGGCAGTCACCCGGAAACACGCAGCGTGCGCGGCGCCAACGTCTGCCGCATTGCCGTTCATCGCCCGCAGGGTGGTGACCTGGTGGTGGTGCTGTCGGTAATCGACAACCTGGTCAAGGGGGCCTCTGGCCAGGCGGTACAGAACCTCAACATCCTGTTCGGCCTGGATGAGCGCATGGGCCTGTCCCATGCCGGCTTGCTGCCTTAATCACCCTGCGTTCGAAAAAGGCCCGCGTCGTGCGGGCCTTTTTGCATGTCGCGACTAAAGCCGCACAATTCTTGACCGATTTTCTCGGGAAAGCGGATAATGCGCGTCATCGAGTTTTATGGCGGCTACCGCGCCGGGAGAATCAACATGAGCGTCGAAACCTTCACCCCTACCGGTCTGGAGTTTACCCATGGGGCAGCCCAGAAGGTGAAGAACCTGGTCAATGAGGAAGGTAATGAACGTCTGAAGCTGCGGGTGTTCGTGACCGGTGGCGGTTGCTCGGGCTTCCAGTACGGCTTCACTTTCGATGAAGACGTGGCCGAAGACGACACCATTGTCGAGCGAGAGGGCGTTTCCCTGGTGGTCGACCCGATGAGCTTTCAGTACCTGGCCGGCGCCGAAGTGGACTACCAGGAAGGCCTGGAAGGGTCGCGCTTCGTCATCAAGAACCCGAATGCGGCCACCACCTGTGGTTGCGGGTCGTCGTTCTCGATCTGAGGCCTGGCCAAAACGAAACGCCGCGCAATTGCGCGGCGTTTTGCTGTCTGGCGTAGCGATTATGCCGGGTAGATTGCGCCCAATACCCGCAGGCCCTTGGCTGCAGTGACGCTGGGGCGGTTGGCGGCGATGCCCTCCAGGCAGCAGTGGGCCAGCCAGGCAAAGGCCATGGCCTCGACCCAGTCAGGATCTACGCCATGGGCGCCGGTGCTGGCGACACGGGCCCTGGGTAGCAGCTGGGCGAGGCGGGCCATCAGGGCGCCGTTACGTGCGCCACCCCCGCACACCAACAACGCTTCGGTGCCCTGCTGGGCACTGCCGAGTGAGTCGATGATGCTGCGAGCGGTAAGCTCCAGCAACGTCGCCTGTACATCTTCGTCCTGGTAAGCGGGCAGGTGCGCCAGGTGGCCATCCAGCCAAAGCAGGTTGAACACCTCGCGGCCGGTGCTTTTCGGGCCGCTACCGGCGAAGAATGGGTCGGCGAGCAATGCGTTGAGCAAGCCAGCCTGTACCACCCCCGAGGCCGCCCAGGCACCGTCGGCATCGTAGGCCTGACCGCGCTTGCGTTCGATCCAGGCATCCAGCAGCACGTTACCGGGGCCGCAGTCGAAGCCGTGAACCGGCTTGTCCTGTTCGATCAGGCTCAGGTTGCTGAAGCCGCCCACGTTCAGGATCGCCAGGCGCTGGCCCAGGTGCCCGAACAGGGTTTCGTGAAACGCCGGTACCAGCGGCGCACCTTGGCCACTGGCAGCCACATCACGCCGCCGGAAGTCGGCAACCACGCTGATACCGGTAAGCTCGGCGAGCAGCGCCGGGTTGCCGATCTGCACGGTAAACCCGCGTGCGGGTTCGTGGCGGATGGTCTGACCGTGGCTGCCGATAGCGCGAATGGCACTGGCCTGGAGCCCCTGACGGGCCAGCAACTGGCGGATACCATCGCCCGCCAGGCTGGCCCAGCGGTTTTCTGCCAATGCCGCACGTGCGATCTCGTCAGGGCCACTGCTGCACAGGGCAAGCAGTTCCTGACGCAGGTCACTGGGCATGGGCAGGTAAAGGGTGGCGAGCAGTTCAAGCTGCTCGCTTTGTTCGATCAAGGCGATGTCCAGCCCATCGAGGCTGGTGCCGGACATTACCCCCAGGTAGAGCGCCATGGTTTAGCGCTTGTTCGCTGCGAGCAGAGTGGCCTTTTCCTGATCCATGCGGGCGATCAGCGGCTGACTCTGCTGCAGGAAGCGCTGGCGCTCGTTCTTGGCGATCGGGTCGGCCATTGGTACCTTCTGGCTCAGCGGGTCGACGTGCACACCGTTGACCTGGAACTCGTAGTGCAGGTGCGGCCCGGTGGACAGGCCGGTGGTACCGATGTAGCCAATGATCTGGCCCTGCTTGACCGAACTGCCGGTCTTGATGCCCTTGGCAAAGCCCTGCATATGGCCGTACAGCGTCTTGTAGCGGTTGCCGTGTTGGATGATCACGGTATTGCCGTAGCCACCACGGCGCCCGGCCAGTTCGATGCGGCCGTCACCGGCAGCCTTGATCGGCGTACCGCGCGGGGCAGCGTAGTCAACGCCTTTGTGGGCGCGAATCTTGTTCAGGATTGGATGCTTGCGGCCAGCGGAAAAGCGCGAGCTGATGCGAGCGAAGTCGACCGGGGTACGGATGAAGGCCTTGCGCAGGCTGTTGCCGTCTGCGGTGTAGTAGGTACTGTTGCCCTGCTTGTTGGTATAACGCACGGCGGTGTAGGTTTTGCCGCGGTTGGTAAAGCGGGCGGACAGGATGTTGCCGGTGCCGACGACCTTGCCGTCCATCACCTTCTGCTCGTAGACCACGTCGAACTCGTCGCCTGGGCGAATATCCTGGGCAAAGTCGATGTCGTAGCCCAATACGCGAGCCATGTCCATGGTCATGCTGTGGGACAGGCCGGCACGCTGGGCCGAGGCCGACAGCGAGCTCTTGATCACACCGTGGGCGTAGGCGGTACGCACCACCGGCTTGCTGATTTCACGGTTGAAGGCATAGCCCTTGGCGGTCTTGGTCAGGCGAATGGTTTCGAGGTTGCTGACCTTGCTGTGCAGGCTGGCCAGTTGGCCATCCTTGTCGAGTTCGAACTGCAGCACTTGACCGTGCTTGAGCTGGCTGAACTGCTTGGCCTGCTTGTTACTTGCCAGCACGTCATGCACGGCATTGGCCGGCAGCCCAACCTTGGCGAACAGCGTGGACAGAGTATCGCCACGGGCCACGGTAACCTCGCGGTGGCCAGGTTCCTTGGCGGCTTCTGCGACGGGTTCGGCGGTGGGGGTTTGCTGTTCGGCCTTCTGGGTTTCGGGGGCAGCGTCCTCGATCTGGGCGAAAGGCGAGCCTTGCTCTCCTTCTGCCTGCACCAGCGGCGCTGCGCGGGATTCGTCTTTCAGCTGCTCGGCAGGGCTTTCCAGCTCGAGGTTGAGGGTGGTTTTCTTGGCTTCCACTTCGCTGGAGGGAAATACCAGCAAAGCCAGGCTGAGCAGGGCGGCGATGCCGCTGGCGGCCAACAGATGGCTCTTCGGATAAAGCGGGGGCGCTTTAGGCGGTTCGTTGGTCATGGGCAAGGTGACTTTGAAAAAGGTGAAATGGAAAAGATGAATGACATGATGAAGATGAAATAACTGTATAAAATATAACCAAATCCATTTTCACGCAAGGGCGCGTAGACGCCGCAAACCTGTGTCCGGGTCACATTCCTTTGCGAAACTTGTAATTGACGGCCGATCTTGTATGGTTGGCTCCCCCTGAATCTGAGCCTTGCGGGTTTGTCTATGAAGTCGGTTGAAGAGCAGCTGGCGCTTATCAAGCGCGGTGCGGAAGAAGTACTGGTCGAGTCGGAACTGGTGGAGAAGCTCAAGCGCGGCCAGCCTCTGCGCATCAAGGCCGGCTTCGATCCGACCGCACCTGACCTGCACCTTGGCCATACGGTGCTGATCAACAAGCTGCGCCAGTTCCAAGAACTGGGTCATCAGGTCATCTTCCTTATAGGTGACTTCACCGGCATGATCGGCGACCCCAGCGGCAAGAGTGCCACGCGCCCGCCGCTGACTCGCGAGCAGGTGCTGGACAATGCCGAGACCTACAAGCAGCAGGTGTTCAAGATCCTCGACCCGGCCAAGACCGAGGTCGCGTTCAACTCCACCTGGATGGACAAGCTGACCCCAGCCGACTTCATTCGCCTTGCGTCGCAATATACCGTTGCGCGCATGCTCGAGCGTGATGACTTCGACAAGCGTTACACCACCAACCAGCCGATTGCCATCCACGAGTTCCTCTACCCGCTGGTGCAAGGCTACGACTCGGTGGCGCTGAAGGCGGACGTCGAGCTGGGTGGCACCGACCAGAAGTTCAACCTGTTGATGGGGCGCGAGCTGCAGCGCGCCTATGGCCAGGAAGCGCAGAACATCGTCACCATGCCGCTGCTCGAGGGGCTTGATGGCGTGAAGAAGATGTCGAAGTCGCTGGGTAACTATGTAGGTATCCAGGAAGCGCCGGGGGTTATGTACGGCAAGCTGGTATCGATTCCCGATACCCTGATGTGGCGCTACTTCGAGCTGCTGAGCTTCCGTTCGATGGAGGAGATCGAGCAGTTCCGTGCCGACGTCGCCAAGGGTGCCAACCCGCGGGACATCAAGATCAAGCTGGCAGAAGAGATCGTTGCGCGCTTCCATGGTGAAGAGGCTGCCGCCAATGCTCACCGTGCTGCGGGTAACCGCATGAAGGAAGGCGAGCTGCCGGAAGACCTGCCGGAGATCGAAGTGGCTGCGTCGGAAGACCTGCCGATCGCTGCCGTGCTGAACCGGGCTGGCCTGGTGAAGAACTCGGCACAGGCGCGTGACTTGCTGAATGGCGGTGCGGTGAAGGTTGATGGTGCGGTGGTCGACAAGGACTTCATGTTTGTCCTCGGTGCTACTCACGTGTGCCAGGCGGGGAAGAAGTCGTTTGGCCGGGTTACCCTTAAGGCCGAGTGATCGTCTGGTGGTGTAGCTATATAGAAGCGGGGAGGCCGTCAGGCCTCCCCGCTTTGTTTTTCAGCGATATGAAGGTTTATTGAAATTAAAGGTTGACGGGGTTTCGAATCCCCTTATAATGCGCCCCGCTTCCAGCGACATCGGAACGACAAACTCCTTGAGATTCAATGGGTTAAGTAGTTAAGGTGGTGTTGGAAGGGCTACGATCG
>NZ_BCBI01000082.1:0-20125 GCF_001320565.1 Pseudomonas sp. NBRC 111132 | reverse complement strand
CGGTGGTTTACCTGCTTTGAGGAGCTGAAAATCAATGACCGCCTGATAGAGCGAATCTGCCAATAGGTGAAGACGCTGTACCTCAAGGTCTGGCAATCCAGCAGCCTCCGCTTCGTGGGCCTGTCGGATAGCTTCAAGCGCTTGCCTCATCAGTGGCTCACCAGCCTCGACCATTCCAATGAATGTGCGCTTCACAACATTTTGCTCCATTCAGCTGAAGATGAATTATAGGACACCGCGGCGTGGCAAGGCCCCGAGCAGCACAGGTGTTCGACGTCCGGCTGAACGAACCAATGAGGAGCGCGCTGGCCTGGGGAGTGGCCAGGGCGCGTGTCATAGCTACGTTGTAAACCACTTTTTTCACTGTAAACCACTGTGGTTTACAGTGAAAAAAAGTGGTTTACAGCAGGCCTCCTCAGGCCTGAGTCAGCTCCAGCAGATCGCCCAGTTCCTCCCGGGCCATCTTCACTCTATCCATTCTGCGATAAGGATGATCAACCGGCATCCGGATAAGAGATTCGAACCAAGCCGAATCGAATTTGATGACTTCCTTGTGAATGTGCTCAAGCTCACCTCCGCGAGGCTGTGACACTACAAACTCCATGCTTTCAACCAAGCCAGACGCTTCACTGTCTTTGACGATTCGATGGCGGATGAAACTCATTTTGAGATCAAAATATGCCGCCTTCGAACCAGGCACCTTCTTCGATTCCAGCCGACCAGTGCTGCTGATTCGCTTTTCAGGGCGAGCTATGGGGGCCACTCAAGACGGCTATCTTTTGCCTGGCACCAATGAAAAGGCCCTCAATATTGAGGGCCTTAAATTCAATGCGGATCCGTCACGCGGGCATTTTTTGCAGCTGTCGAACTCGATCATGGACCACAAATTTAATGATTCCTTTGACATCGTTGGTGCAGTTTTCAAAGGCAAGGCGCGATACCACCTGGCGACCCTCCTTCAGAATCAGCGCCCCGATCAACTCGTCGACGAAGGACTGAGTGACATCGTTCCCAGCGAAATCTATGACAACGCTCTCACCACTGCTGAGCGAGCGTTCGATTTCGGTACGGTAGGGGATCGCTGAAGCTCGCATTCCGTACGTTCGGATAGAACTATCCCTACTTAATCGAATTTGAGTTTGCATGTCGTAACCCCTTGTATTGCATAATCCTTTTTTGCAGCCCGAGAGTTTCAGTTGACGCTGAATCTCCCATTTACCGCTCCTTGCATGATCGACTCTAGCCCTCGAGCTATCAAAAAGCCAGAGCTAGCGGAAATTCAGATCTAGGTCGAGATCGTCGTCAACCTGTCCTGCATCGTCCTTCGGCAGCAAGTCACTGATCGAAATGGTGGGCAGCAGCTCACGGGTACAGCTAAACGCGATCGATACACCATTCCACAGCGCATCATGCAGCTCCTGAGACTGCCGACGCTTTGTGTCATGTATGCCATTGCCGCTCACGATGATCAAACCACCGCCCGCCGCGTCTGCAATTTTTGCGGTAGTTGTTAACCCGATACCTTGGTTCTCGCTACCCAGGATCTGGGCCATCGCACCCCGGTTGCAGCTCACTCGCGGTTTGAGTGCCGCCTCGATCGCGTGCAAATGCGTGCGGTCATGAAGCTCAGGGTGATTCCTCAGTGTCGCGAGAAACCCACACCCATTATCGACGATGGCCATGCGTACAAGGTTCAATTTTGGATAAAACTGACAGGTCAGCCAAACGGCGGCGTCACCACGTCCCTCTCTGCGGGCGTGAGTAAGCGAGTTTTCCAATAGCTCCTTGAGCGAATACTCCAGAGGGCCCCGGTAGGAGTCAAACTCATTCCGTCCCGTGTGCTCGTCGACTGGGGCATCCGGGTCCGATTGAGTCAACCTTCCCGTAATAGCTCTAGCGAGGCGAGAGGCTGCAGCCTCTGCTTGATGGTGTTCGCTGATTTTGGTGATTTCCACCAACGAGGTGCTTCGGTCGTTTCGACGTCCTACCCCCGATAGATCTACACCCTCTACATCAATGTCCTTGAAAAAATCCATCCTGGCCAGGTAGGAGGTCAGGTCTCTGCTCAAAAACTGCATCGAAACTCGCTTCTGGACCAACTGGTTTTCAAACAACGCTCGCAGCGTGGCCATCCCTAACGGATCGATATACGAGAGGTTGCTAGCGTCTAAAACGATGTCACCAGGGCAGTTAATGATTTCTGCGCACACAGAAAACAGGTCATGGGGCGATCTTGAGCCAAGCCCCCAAGGAAGAACGATCGCGTTTTCAATATCGATGGCCTGCATGCAGTTCCCTGGCAACGGAGCTAACCCTTTCGGATAGATATAGGGCTCGATAGTAGCCCATTGCCTGCCGGGTAAGCACTCACCTATTTTTTGACGAGTAGTGCCGGCATAGAATTGGCGCGCGGCAGTAGCGGCCTGTGGATGGTGGATCGCGCTCGCCTTGGGCTCAACACGCACGAAGAAAACACGGCCAACGCCCTGCCACGGGTCAGCCATTCAAGCAAAGATGGCCAGATCAAAGCCTTGTGCGAGAGCACTGGAGCAGGTTTGTGAGTCCGCCGAGCAGTTTCATCTCCGACGTCTGCTGTGGGCAAAGGCAAAGCTGGAAGGGGAACAGCGAAGAGTGACCCGATCAGCGCTGTACCGCACCGCATGTATCAGGTCTGGGGCTTGAGCTGTTAGATCGCATAAGGCTACCTTGGCCGGCAACTGGAGAACGAACTGCACCTCGTCTTCCAATGCGTTGGCGTGGAAGTAACTGAGGAAGTACTCGCTTTGACGGAACTGGTCAGAAGCGATCTCCTCCAGGCGTTACAGCCCACTGGGCAGGCCTTCCTGACAGGCCTGGTAGAAGGGGTCGAGCAAGTATAGGCCGTCCAGGCAGGAAAGCATGGACGGCGTTCCCCACCGGGAGCCGGCGTCGTACTCCTCCAGCGGCTTGGGCACTCCCTCGCCGGGGTACAAGGCAGCCAGCGCATTGTCGAAGGGCAACCACTGGTGCAGCAGCAGGATCAGCAACCTCCAGAAATGATCTATGCCATGACGCTACACCACAACAATAATCGACACGCTTACAGGAGCATTGATTGGCGTCACAGCTGTTCAAGGAGATGTTGTCTAGGCTGGACAATACGGCAGCGGCCGATATTTCCCACCCAGCTTGGGAGTTGATCATGACGGAGCCCATCGCCGTGGTACAGATCTGGCAATACCTTTTTGGCGGACTAAAGGCGGTATTGCACTGATCATGCTGGCCATATTTGGCCTGTTTTATGTGGCTCGTGCACTATGGCCACCTGTCACAGGCACTACAGTTATTTAATTTTGTTGCTCTGTCCGCTGACGCAACTCTTCGGGCACAACCATGGCGGGTATTCTCACCAGAAGGGTGAAAACTCGTCCAAACCGGACAACAAAGGGAACTACTTCATGCACACCGAATCGTGCCAGCATGACCATGACCATGACCATGACCACTCGCACCCGCATGAGCAACCGGATGGTAGTCAGCGCGATTTGGTATGCGGTATGACGGTGCCACCGGATAGTCGCTACTTCGAGCTATACGAGGGAAGGACATACCGCTTCTGCAGTGAAAAGTGCCTGACGAAATTCCGCGCAGCGCCTGTGCATTATCTTAGCCCTCCCCAGGACCAAGAACACGCGGGCCATCTCCACTCGGCTGCCCCGCAGCCAAGCAACGCGGCGGACGCCGAATACACTTGCCCGATGCATCCCCAAATCCGCCAGCGTGGGCCGGGCAGTTGCCCAATCTGTGGCATGGCCCTAGAGCCGGTAATACCGGAGCTTGAGGAAGACGAGAACCCGGAACTCAAGGACTTCTCCCGCCGCTTCTGGTGGACCTTGCCCCTGACGGTCATCGTGACCGTGTTGGCCATGACTGCCCACCAACTCCAATTGCTGCATGGTGCCACACAGAATTGGGTGGAGTTGATTCTGGCCACTCCCGTGACACTATGGGCTGGCTGGCCGTTTTTCGTGCGTGGGGTCGCATCGATTCGTAATCGCAGCCCGAATATGTGGACCCTGATAGGTTTGGGAACGGCTGCGGCGTACCTATACAGCGTTGCGGCCACAGTGTTCCCGCAGGTTTTCCCGACGACTTTCATGCAGGATGGCCGCATCGGTGTCTACTTCGAAGCGGCTGCAGTCATCATCTCATTAACGTTGCTCGGCCAAATGCTCGAGCTCAAGGCGCGCTCACAAACCTCCGCCGCCATCAAGTCGCTCCTGGGTCTTGCCCCCAAGACGGCCCGTCGCATCGGGGCCGATGGTCAGGAGGAAGATATTCCGCTCACCCACGTGCATACGGGCGACCACCTGCGCGTTCGCCCTGGCGAGAAGGTGCCGGTCGACGGGGTGGTCCTGGAAGGCGAAAGTGCTATCGATGAATCCATGCTGACAGGCGAGCCCGTGCCAGTGATGAAGAAAGCTGGGGATGCACTCATCGGTGCCACGCTGAATACCCACGGCAGCCTTGTGATGGCGGCGCAGAAGGTCGGCGCCGAGACAGTGCTCTCGCAAATCGTGCAGATGGTCGCGCGGGCTCAGCGCTCGAAAGCCCCGATGCAGCGGATGGCGGACACCGTGGCCGGCTATTTCGTCATGGGGGTGATTCTGGTCGCGCTGGTCACGCTCTTCGGCTGGGGGCTTTTCGGACCGGAGCCTGGCTGGGTCTTCGGCCTGATCAATGCGGTCGCGGTCCTGATCATTGCCTGCCCCTGCGCGCTCGGCCTAGCCACTCCCATGTCGATCATGGTCGCTACCGGGAAGGCTGCCAGCAGTGGCGTGCTCTTCCGAGACGCCAGTGCTATCGAGAACCTCTGCAAGATCGACACGCTGATCGTCGACAAGACCGGGACCCTCACCGAGGGCCGGCCAGTGTTTCATAGCGTGGTCGGTACCGGGCAGTTCATGCCACCCGAAGTCTTGCGCCTTGCCGCCAGCCTGGACCAAGGCAGCGAGCATCCGCTGGCACATGCGATTGTCGATCATGCGCGAGCGCATGGACACAGCTTGTCCAAGCCAGAGGCGTTTGAGTCGGGCTCTGGGATCGGTGTACGTGGCCAGGTGAACGGCAAACGGCTGCAGCTTGGCAACACGACCTTGATGGAAGAGGCTGGCCTCGACACCAGTCCGTTGCGAGACCGCGCCGAGCAGCTGCGTCTGGAAGGCATGAGTATCATGTACTTGGCCGTCGATGGCGTGCTCGCTGGCCTGCTAGCGGTGTCCGATCCGGTCAAACCCACCTCCAAGGAGGCGGTAACCCGGCTACAGGCAGAAGATGTGAAGGTCATCATGGCCACCGGCGACGGCCTGACTACGGCACGTGCGGTCGCGAAACAACTCGGCATCGAGGAAGTCCACGGAGAAGTGAAACCCGAGGACAAGGAGCAACTGGTGGCGCTCCTGCAGGGCGATAAGCGCCGGGTTGCCATGGCAGGAGATGGGATCAACGATGCCCCTGCGCTGGCCCGGGCTGATGTCGGGATCGCCATGGGAACTGGCACCGATGTTGCCATGAACAGCTCCCAGTTGACGCTGGTCAAGGGCGACCTGATGGGCATCCTGCGGGCCAGAACACTATCCGTGGCCACGGTGAAGAACATGCGTCAAAACTTGGGCTTCGCATTCTTCTACAACGCTATGGGCATACCGCTGGCGGCAGGTTTGTTCTACCCGCTTACCGGCCATCTATTGTCACCGATGATTGCGGCATTGGCCATGAGCGTAAGTTCGGCTTCCGTGGTATTCAACGCACTGCGGCTGAAGCGCGTAGTCACAGACTGAAATGGGCACACCGCAACCTATGAGAGGAAGTTCCGCCATCAGCGTTTCAACGCCTGATCCATATGACTGACTGTCTAGGGCTTTGGCCTTAGCGGGTATGTCCGCGAGTTCGGCGCCAATCTGGTCCTGATGGAGGACATCGGGCAACTGCGACGTCCGCCATCTTCTGCCAAGATCGTAAGGGACAATTGTGATGCAGCAGGGGCCGCCGCCAGAGGAGTTGGACAAGATTTCAGGGCGAAGATAAATCCTTTGACCGGGCCTTGACCTTGTCATCGTGTCAAGGTTGAAGCTGTAAATGCGGCGAGAAAAGCCGTACCAGCATGAGAGGCCCGCTATGTTCGTTTTGGAAGTTTCCGGTATGGGATGTGGCAGTTGTGTCAACAAGATCACCAAGGCCATCCAGGCTGCCGATGGCGACGCGAAGGTGATCGTTGATCGTGCTGCCGGTACAGTGAGTGTCCAAAGCAACATCGAGGCGGAACGCGTCGGTGCACTGGTCCAGGCGCTTGGTTACCCAACCAAAGTCAGTCGCTAAGTCTCGTTACCGCTCAGATGGCAAGCCGCCGTGCCATGTTTCATGGCGCGGTTTCTTCATATACAGCCTGATGTCGACTGACTCCGGGTCGGGATAGCCAGCAATACTCCCCAAGAAATGGACGGCCTTCGATCACCCAGTGCCGAGTCAAGCTGTGGACGTTGACGCTGATCAAGAAAATGCTTCGCGATTGGTGTTTATCTTGAGTAAATGTATAGGCCAGCCTGGCTCACATACCCCGGCCCCTCGTTGGAGCTCATTCACAATGATGACTGCCAAGCGGTTTAGTTCTATGGCCTTGGGGATATCCCTGCTCATCCCTCTGGGGCTGGTCATGGCAAACCCTACGGGTAACGTCTACACGGCCAATGAACGGTCCGCTTCCATTAGCCAGGTAAATCTTGCGACAGGTGATGTGAGCACGGTCGCCTTGCCGATCGCACCCCACAACCTACAGGTTTCGCCCGACGGCAGCTTGCTTCTGGTTGTTGGAGTGGCTGGACATGCGGGGCATTCGAGCGGTGAAAAGCCCGGTGGGCAGTTGCTGGTGTTCAGTACCAGCGC
This sequence comes from Pseudomonas sp. NBRC 111132, assembly GCF_001320565.1. NCBI lineage: Bacteria > Pseudomonadati > Pseudomonadota > Gammaproteobacteria > Pseudomonadales > Pseudomonadaceae > Pseudomonas > Pseudomonas sp. NBRC 111132. The sequence continues at coordinate 13,204 of NZ_BCBI01000082.1, read as the reverse complement.
GCTGGACAGGCCACCGTTCAGCTTCCCGGCAGGCGATCACCCGGCTCATGTGGTCACCGACGTCACCGGGCTGCGAGCTTTTGTGACCGATTCCGCTGCCAACCAGGTGCGAGTATTTGACCTTGAGCAGCGAATCGAGTTGCCCGGTATTCCAACTGGGCGTTATCCCCATGGGCTGCGCTTGAGCCCTGATGGCCGGACACTCTATATCGCGAACATGAAGAGCGACAGCGTATCGCTTATCGATGTCGTCACACTCAAAGAAACCGCGCAGATTCCCGTGGGCAAAGGCCCTGTCCAGGTCGGCTTTGCCCCTGACGGTCGCCTGGCATTCGTCTCGCTCAGTGCGACAAATCAGCTTGGCATCATCGACACGGCCAGACGCAAGGTGATCAGCAAGGTTGATGTCGGCCGCACGCCAATCCAGATGATGGCCACCGTTGACGGTCGCCAGGTCTATGTCGCGAATCAGGGCAGTGGCCAGAATCCGGACGACCGAGTCTCCATCGTAGATCTCCAGACGCGTAGCAGCCTGGGCACCGTGACCACCGGCAAGGGTGCCCATGGTGTGGCCATCAGCAGCGACGGCGCTTATGTGTTTGTCAGCAATATTGAAGCGGGCACCGTATCTGTCATCGATACGAGCAGCCGAAAGGTCGTTGCTACCCATAAGGTTGGCGCCGGGCCAAACGGGATCAGCTTCGAGCCGCCGAGTGCCCAATAATAGCCCGTCGGTGTACAACCCGAGCACGACGCGAAAAATGAGCATTCACGCCGGCGCAGTAATTTGCTTGTCGTGCCAGGTGAGGCCTAGCGCCCAGACCAAGGCATCCGGCTTTAAAACAGTGCTAAGGAGATGATGATGAACAACGTTCGAAATTTACTGATCGGACTTTGTTTGGCCGCAGCGTCCGTGGGCGCCATGGCGCAAAACACCGATGAACACTCGACACATCACCCGGCCGATGCGCCAAGCGCGGCGGCTACCGAGAAGACGCCTTCTCAGCCAATGGACAAAGGGCAAATGGCGGCGATGGACCAGCAAATGAAGGCCATGCAAGCCATGCACGAAAAGATGGCTGCAGCCAAAACGCCGGAAGCCCGTCAGGCGTTGATGGCCGAGCATATGGCGCTGATGAAAAATGGCATGGCCATGATGAAGTCCATGGAGGGTGGCATGCCTGAAATGGGGGGCATGCATGGCGGCATGGGCGGGGATATGGCCGCCCGCCACCAGATGATGGAAAAGCGCATGGACATGATGGAGTCGATGATGCAGATGATGATGGACCGCATGCCATCTGCTGCATCGAAGTAACCCATCTCCTTTCCCAGGAGTCGCTATGAACCCTCACTTCGATGAAAACGGCTCACCACACAGTTTCTGGCGTTCACGCTATGCAATCGGCCTGGTGGTAATCGGTGGGATCGCCGTCTACTTCCTGCTCACCGAGCACCTTGCCCATGTCGTTGGAGCCCTGCCTTATCTGTTGTTGCTCGCCTGTCCGCTGATGCATGTCTTCATGCATCGAGGACATGGGGGACACCATCACCAGGGCCAGAGCAAACCGGCCCCCTCCGATAAGGCTGATATCCATAAGCCGGGAGATCCATCATGAATCATGGTGAAAGCGCGTATGGCCTCTGGTCGCTGGTTTTCATCAACTCCGCGATCTTCATCATGTTTGCCTTCAGTTTCTTCAAGCCGGCAACGGCGAGAGACTGGAGGAGCTTCGGTGCATTCTCGGCCTTCATCGTTGCCCTGTTTGTGGAAATGTATGGCTTCCCCCTGACGATCTATCTGTTGTCAGGCTGGTTGCAGGCCAGGTTCCCCAACCTCGATCTGCTTTCCCACGAATCCGGCCATCTGTGGTCGACGTTGCTCGGTGACCAGGGCAACCCACACTTCAGTGTTTTGCACATTGCCAGTTACCTATTCCTGGGTTTCGGCTTCTATTTGCTTTCTGCCGCCTGGAACGTGCTATATCACGCGCAACGCCGCCGTTCACTTGCAACGGTCGGGCCCTATGGCTGGATCAGACATCCGCAGTACGTGGCATTTGTGCTGATTCTTCTGGGCTTTCTCCTTCAGTGGCCGACGCTGCTGACGCTGGCAATGTTCCCGGTGTTGCTGGTGATGTACGGGCGTTTGGCGGTTTCCGAAGAGCGGGAAATGCACAAGCAGTTTGGCGCTGCCTACGAAGCTTATACCCGCGTTACGCCTAGGTTCGTTCCGCACCTGCGCGAAAGGTTGGGTGGGGGTCATAGAGGCTGAAGCGTAGGACGAAGGAGCTACATGCCAGGAGGGTTTCAGCGGCAGTGTTTCTAGCGGGAATAGGGTATCCAAAGTCTGTTTGCTCGGATAACACTCTGAGTTGTCGCGGGTTTTCTTGTCGACAAGCTCGGTGGAATCCTTGTTGGCGTTCGGATAACTCAGGCAGTTGGATGACTTTGCGATGCCCTGTCCGCTTTCGACCCATATAGATCGTGATGCACGAAGATCTCTGCTCAAACGTCAGCTACTACTCTGATCTGAATGCATCCCGGCTACAGAGCGCAAAGACCAACTAGCGTCCCGAGGCACAGAGCTGAAGGCGGCGCGGTCAGGAATTGCGGCAGCACTTTTTCCAAAGTTTGGCTAAATGACCCTGCCTATCAGCTCTAATAGGCAGGGTTAGAAGTCAATCCGTCACTGCTTGCGAATGCCTACGATCGTCGCTGTGCCCCCATTCATTCGGAAATCGAAGCTGACCTTGTCGCCTACCTTGAGTCCCTTGAGTTGCTGCTCGGTAGCGCTGAAGCCCATGGTCATTGCCGGCCATTTCAGGGCTGATACTGGTCCATGCGCCAAGGTAACTTTACCTGGTTCCAAAGCTTTGATGGTTCCCTCAGCCGATGCAGTCGGAGCCGCCTGGCTGCCTTGGGTCTCGTTGCCTTCCATGGGCATATTCTTCATATCCGTGCCATACATGTCTTGGGCCTGCACCGCCGCCGCAACGGCGAACACCAGGCCAGCGCTGATCAGTAGCTTCTTCATCGGGTTACTCCTGTTTGGGGGTTATCGTGTACAGCGAGTCCGCGGCGCCTGACGAGCCAGTAAGCCGCAGGGATTACAAATAGTGAGAGCAAAGGCGCGGTGAGCATGCCGCCGACCATGGGTACAGCGATCCGGCTCATGACTTCGCTGCCGGTACCGCTACTCCAGAGGATTGGCATCAAGCCTGCGACGATCACTGCTACGGTCATGGCTTTGGGGCGGATGCGCTGCACGGCCCCTTCGCGGATAGCATCCAGAAGCGCAGGTTGCCCCTGCGTACCGTTGCCGTTTCGTTCAGTCCAGGCATTGTTGAGGTAGATCAGCATGATGACTCCAAACTCTGCTGCGACCCCAGCCAAGGCGATAAAACCGACACCCGTGGCCACCGACAGGTTGTAGCCCATCATGTACAGCAGCCATACGCCGCCGGTTAGCGCAAATGGCAAGGTAGCCATGATCAGCAGCGCTTCACCGAGGCGGCCAAACGTGAGGTAGAGAAGGACGAAAATAATGGCCAGCGTCGCCGGTACTACCCATGCTAAGCGCGCATTGGCGCGCTCCAGGTATTCGAACTGCCCGGAATAGCTCAAGCTTATGCCAGGATCGAGCTTCACCTGCTGATCGACTAGCCGGCGCAGGTCGGCAACGACGGAGGACAGGTCCCGTCTCCGCACGTCGATATACACCCAGCCCGAGGGGCGCGCGTTTTCACTCTTGAGCATGGGTGGACCGTCCGCAATACGCACCCGTGCCACGGTTCCCAGTGTGATTCGCCCCCCTTGGCTGGTGTAAATCGGTAGCTGCCGCAGGGCATCAACAGAGTCACGCCACTCCCGTGGGTACCGAACACTGATGGGATATCGCGCCAGGCCTTCTACGGTTTCGCCGATGTTTTCGCCCCCAACGGCGCCGGCAACAATCGCTTGGACATCAGCAATGTTCAGGCCGTAACGCGCTGCGAATTGGCGGTCGATATCCAGATCGATGTAGCGTCCACCGGTTAATCGCTCGGCGAGGGCGGAAGTCACCCCTGGAACCGTTTTGGCCACCTTCTCGATAGCCAGAGTCACCCGGTCGATCTCATTCAAATTGCTGCCGGCAACCTTTACGCCGATCGGGCTTTTGATACCGGTTGCGAGCATGTCGATACGGTTTCGAATCGGTGGGATCCAGATATTGGTTAGCCCAGGTACCTGCACGGTACGGTCCAGCTCTTCGATCAGCTTCTCAGTGGTCATCCCTGCTCGCCACTGATCCTTCGGTTTAAGTCGGACAGTCGTCTCGAACATCTCCAGCGGGGCCGGGTCGGTCGCTGATTCAGCCCGGCCCGCTTTACCGAAGACACTGGCGACCTCCGGTACCGTTCGGATCAGCCGGTCCGTACGTTGCAAAAGCTCAGAGGCTTTCTGCGCCGAAAGACCTGGCAGGGCAGTCGGCATGTACAGCAAATCGCCTTCATCCAGTGGCGGCAAGAATTCGCCGCCGAGCTGGCTCAGGGGCCAGACACTGCTGAGCAAAATCAACAGTGCACCCGCCAACGTGAGCTTTGGCCGGCGTAGAACGATCTCCAATGCTGGGCGATAGAGCCGTATCAGGGTTCGATTGAGTGGGTTGCGCTCTTCTGCCGGTAAACGACCCCGAATCCAGTACCCCATCAGCACGGGTACCAGGGTAACCGAAAGGCCCGCTGCTGCTGCCATTGCATAAGTCTTGGTGAATGCGAGGGGCGCAAACAGCCTTCCCTCCTGAGCCTGCAAGGTGAATACCGGTATGAAGGACAGCGTAATGATCATGAGGCTGAAGAACAGCGCAGGCCCGACCTCGACTGCTGCCTCAGTCATCACTTTCCAATGATCTTCGCCACGCAACGACTTTCCAGGGTGCCACGTATGCCAAGCCTCAACCCGTTTGTGCGCGTTCTCAATCATCACCACAGCGGCGTCCACCATCGCACCGATTGCAATGGCTATGCCCCCAAGCGACATGATGTTGGCGTTGATGCCCTGGTGGCGCATGACGATCAGGGCAATGAGGACACCAACCGGAAGCGAGACGATGGCGACCAACGATGAGCGCAGATGCCAAAGAAATGCAGCGCACACCAGTGCGACCACGATGAACTCTTCAATCAGCTTCTGGCTCAGATTTTCCACAGCACGATCGATCAACTGGCTACGGTCGTAGGTAGTGACCAGCTCGACCCCGGCAGGCAGGCTTTTTTCCAGCGATTCAAGCTTGGATTTGACGTGAGCGATGGCATCTTTCGCATTCTTGCCACTGCGCAGAATTACTACGCCGCCCACCGCTTCGCCCTGTCCATCAAGCTCGCCGATGCCGCGACGTGCCTCAGGGCCCAGCTGTACAGTGGCTACATCGCCCAGTGTTACGGGTATACCCTTCGCAGCCAGGCGCAGGGGAATGGCTCGGAAATCATCGAGTGACTTCAGATAGCCGGAAGCCCTTACCATGAACTCAGCTTCGCCTTGTTCGAGCACGCCGCCACCGGTTTCCTGATTGGCCTTGGCGATGGCGTCCGAAACCTCAACTTGAGTGATTCCCAAGCTGGCCATGCGCAGCGGATCGAGCACTACCTGGTACTGCTTGACCATCCCGCCTATCGTCGCCACTTCGGCAACGTCCGGAAGAGTTTTCAACTCGAAGCGCAGGAACCAGTCCTGAAGGCTGCGCAGCTGTGCCAGGTCATGGGTACCACTGCGGTCCACCAGCGCATACTGGTAGATCCAGCCTACACCAGTGGCATCGGGTCCGAGCACTGGCTTAGCGGACGCCGGTAATCGAGACTGAACCTGGCTTAGGTATTCGAGCACCCTGGACCGCGCCCAATAGAGATCTGTGCCGTCCTCAAACAACACATATACGAAGCTGTCTCCAAATGCTGAAAAGCCCCGCACTGTCTTGGCTCCGGGTACGGAAAGCATTGTGGTGGTCAGGGGATATGTCACCTGATTTTCCACGATCTGCGGTGCCTGCCCTGGGTAGGAGGTGCGGATAATCACCTGCACATCTGACAGGTCAGGCAACGCGTCGATCGGCAAACTGCGCAGAGAGAAAACGCCCCAAGCTACGGCAAACAGTGTTGCCAGCAGGACCAGGACGCGGTTGCCAACCGACCAACGAATCAGGTTCGCGATCATGGCTGGTTCTCCTGCTGGGTTATTTGCTCGATGACCATGCCTTCATCGCGCTCGCGCACTCCAAACCGGATGCGTTCGCCAACCTTGAGTCCGGCAATCAAGCGGGGATCTGCCACAGGGAAAGTCATCGTCATACCAGGCATGCCCAGCGTCACGAACGGTCCATGAGCGATGGTCAGCTGATTACCTTCTATTTGAACGATGCGCCCATTGGCCTGATGTAGAGCCGGCTGTACAGGTTGCGCAAGTGGAGCATCGCCAGCAGTAACGGCCTCGATACCTTTCAAGCTCGCTTCGGAGTCCAGCAGAAACTGCCCGGACGCCACAACGCGCTGGCCCGCCTGAAGGCCTCGCAGCACGACCACCTGGCCAGCACTTTCCTGGCCGAGCACTACTTCCACCGGCCGGAATCGACCTCCGTCTTCTGACACCATTACGAGATCGCGTTTCCCCGTCCGAATGATCGCCTCGGCTGGCACCAGTAGGCTGTCATCCTGTTGCCCGGACGGATGGAGGGAAACCTGCGCGGTCATGCCTGGGCGCAACCGGCCGCCGGGGTTGGGCAGTTCTATACGAAGCCGCAAGGTGCGGCTTTGCAGATCCGCATCAGCCAGCAATGCGGTCAGCTTGCCGGGAACAGGTTCGCCTGGGAACGCTGCCAGATTCGCCTGCACTGCCTGTCCTTCCTGTAGGCCTTGGGCTTGCGCTTCAGGTACTGCGGCCTCAAGCCAGACGTTCGCGATACCATTGATCTTCGCCAACGTTGCACCCGGTGTCATTGTCATGCCTGGCCGCAATTCCAGAGCCTGAAGGACGCCTGCTGTTGGGGCCAAGAGCGTTACCGAATTCTGGACCCTTCCCGTACGGTCAATCCGGTTGATAAGATCGGCAGGCATACCCGCCAGCAGTAGTCGTTGCCGAGCTGCAGCGCGCAATTCATTGTCCCCAGATCGCTGAAGCGCCAGGTACTCTTCCTGCAAGCCCGCCCATTCAGGCGTCAACACATCTGCCAATGGGGCGCCCTTGGCAACCACGTCGCCTGTAGCGCGGCCATAGGTGCGTTCGACGTAGCCACCGGTACGAGCCTGCAGAACGCTAAAATCCCGCTCATCGAAGGTAAGCACGCCGCTCACCTGGAGGGTTCGAGCAAGCTGCCCTTTCGCTACGGTAGCCAGACGGACCCCCAGGTTTTGTTGGAGCCCCTGTGAAACTTGAACTGCGGGGCTCACCTCAGCAGCGGTGCTTTCCTGGTACTTCGGCACCAGTGGCATGTCCATGAAGGGCGACTTGCCCGGTGCTGGAAAGTGCTGCTGGGGGTACATCGGGTCATACCAATACAGCACCTTCTGTAGCGTTTCAGGGGAGGCAGTGGACACCTGCCCACGCTTTGCTAGCTGATAGCCAACGCCACCGCCGATAGCCAACGCGGCCAATACCACAAGGCTGATAGTTGAATTTCTCATGCGCGCACCTCTCCATACGCGAAGTGCAGCCGTGCAGCTGTCGCGGCCAACTGTCCTTGCAGATCGATGTCTTGCAGTCGTGTTTCAACCCGCTGACGTCGAGCGGTGAGAACCTCACTTAAGGGTGATTTACCGGCTCGATAGTCAGCAAGGGCGAGGCGGACTCGATCCTCCGCTAGCGGTAACAATGTTTCACGGCTGCGCTGCACTGCTCGCTGCAATCGCTGGTAATCCGCAAGATCTGTCTCCAGCTGCGCTTTATGCTCACGCAATGCCGCTTCCTGTTCGTCCTCCAGTTGCCGGACTTGTGCGCGACGTGCCGCGATCATCGGGTCCTGCCGTGAGCCAGCGAACAAGGGCAGTTGGAAACTTACCTGCAGGCTCACCATATTGCTGAATTCAGGCCCGCGCCGCTGGTAATCCACCTGCCACCCCCAGTCCGACTTCTTTTCTGCCAAGGCTTGGTGCACTTGAGCTTGTGCTTCCCGCGTAAGGGCGTTGTAGGTCGCCAATTCTGGATGTGCATGTATAGCGTGTAGATAGTCCGGCGCGCTCACTGGCCAGCGCGGAAATGCTTGAGCTTGCGGATCAGCATCCTCTCCAATCCATCGCTTGAGTGCAGCCCGTGCCTGAGCGGCCTGTGTGAGCAGAACATCTTTTTGCTCATCGAGTTGCGCAGCTTCCTGGTCAGGAGCAAGTGCGTCGGCCGTCGCGCCGGTACCGCCGGCCAGGCGTGCGCGGATTGCTGCGGCCAACAGACGGTTTTCTTTGTAGAAGTCCTCAAACTGCTGCAGTTTCCGTTGAACGGTGTACGCCGCGACCCAAGCTTGGGCTGTGGCAGCACGCACTTTTAAGCGCTCGAACACCGCCTCTGCATCGGCTCGCTCAACGCTCGCTCGTGCCGTCTCAACTCGTGCCTCCCGCTTGTCCCGGTTTGGTACTTCCTGGGAGAGGCCGACAACCTGCATCGTCATGAAATCGCGGTTCATGCTCCAACGATCACTGCCGTCAACAGGAAGGTTCTGCACTCCTAGGTTGAGACGTGGATCAGGCAGCTCGCCTGCTGGGATCACAGCGTGTCGAGCGGCCGTCATTTGCTCTTGCCTGGCCTGGAGGATGGGGGCATTGCGTTCGGCAAGTTGAAGCGCTTCCTCCAGAGACAACGGTGTAGCCTGAGCCGGTAACGTCGACAACAGGCTGATCAGAGCGGCCAGACATGCCATCCCTAATCGGTAACGTGGGGGAGTCATGGAAATGATTCCTCAAAAAATCAGCGCGCAAGCGCATGCCATCATCCGGCTGCAAAACAGGACGATGGGGTGAATTTAAGAGGTAATCAGGCGCGGGGTGGCCGCCAAGGGTCAGGAGGCGCCCTGTTTACGAGGCTCACCGCATAGGTATCTACTGGCCTAGGCGCAGAATAGGTGAGCGTGGGGTTAATTATTTCGACCTGAACTGTGCTCGCGGTTCTACACTCCTGGCCCACTTTGCAGGCTTTGGAGTGGTCGGCAGCTGATCCTGGATCAGTATCCTGGCAACAATCGTGATCCATCCCCGCCATCATCTCCATCCCCATGGTTTGCATGGGGCATGGTTCAATGGCTGAGTCGACTCCCGCCATGCCGTTGAGAGGAAGCGATGCGATTAGAAGCAGGATGGTGAACAGTCGTAGGAGCCGGTTCATGATGGCCGAGTATAGGTTACACGCATGAAATGAGCATTAAGCCGTTTGAGGCTTGGAAGTGGATTGTTTGGCGTGCGGCAGAGCGATGTGAAAACTCGTCACGCCGTCAGCGGAGGTACACCAAATTCGCCCACCATGAGCCTCGATGATCGAACGCGTTATGGCCAGACCCAAGCCGGCGTTGCTTGGGCTTCCTTCCCGCCTTGCAGGGTCAGCGCGATAGAACCGGTCGAAGATTTTGTTGATATGTTCCGGATCAATCGTGGCCCCATTGTTCTGGACGGACAGGTTCACTTGATCAGCCGCCTCGACAATCCGGACGGCGATATCGTGGCCTTCGGGGGTATAGCGCAAAGCGTTGGATAGAATGTTGGAAACCGCCCGGTCAATCATTAGCCGGTCACCACGGATCGTACCTTCGCCTTGAAGGGCAAGCCGAATGCTTCGGTCTTCGGCTGCAAGCTGGTAGTACTCAATCAGTCTGGACACTAGCCCGACCAGATCGATATCAACCTGCTCGGGGATGATCAAGCCGTTATCAGCTTTTGCCAGGAACAGCATGTCATCGATCATGCGCGACATGCGCTTGAGGTCTTCAAGATTGGAGTAGAGGTTGTCTTCGTAGGCATCGAGGTCGCGTTTTTTGGTCAGAACGACTTCGGTATGCGTCAGAAGATTACTTACCGGAGTCCGCAGCTCATGTGCGATGTCGGCTGAGAAGTTTGATAGCCGGACGAACGCGTCTTCCAGGCGTGCAAGCATTCCGTTGAAGGAGAGGATCAGCTCCTGCAATTCAAGCGGCACGGGCTCCAATGGAATTCGCTCGCGAAGGGACCGGGCAGACATGGATGTCGCCACCTTGGTGATCTGCCCAACCGGCCGAAGACCGCTCTTGGCCACGATCCACCCCAATCCTGCACTAACCAGAGCGCTGATGACCAAGCCAATGCCGAACCACCATTGCAGCGTCTTGAAAAAGTGGGCATGGCTGGTGACATCCAGCATCAACATGACTGTTACCGGCGCCTGCGCCTGCGCTATAGCCAGTTGAGAGGTAATCCCCCGGAAGTTCCGCGAGTCGATTTGCCAGTCCCAAACGGCGCCAGAAGAGGCCTGCTTAAAGCGCTCAGGGATGCGGGATGCCTTGGAGTCCGAGAACAGGACAGTACCGTCAGCATCAAGAATCTCCGCAGAAAGGTCCTGATGAGCCCCCAACAAAGCACGCAGTTGAGGCTCCTGATCCTCAAGTTCATCACGTGCTGCTGAAAGTGAAAGGATGTGCCGGGTGGATTCGAGTTTCTCGGCCAGGGCTTGCTCATCCAGCATCTGGAAATGGTGCTGACTGAGCATGTAGAAGCTCACGCCGGCAACGACCAATACGGCGATGACCGCGAACATGAACATGAGGGTAAGGCGTTTAACGAGCGACGATTGGGCGCGCATTACTCGGGAACATCCATCAGATAGCCCATGCCACGAACTGTATGTATGAGCTTGGGGGCGAAATCGTCATCAATCTTGGCCCGCAACCTACGAACAGCAACCTCGATCACGTTAGTGTCGCTGTCGAAGTTCATATCCCACACCTGCGATGCGATCAGGGACTTCGGCAGTACCTCGCCGCGTCGGCGCATGAGTAGTTCCAGTAAGGAGAACTCCTTGGCTGTGAGGTCGATCCGCTTGCCATTTCGGGTGGCCCGGCGCTTAAGCAGGTCTACCTCCAGGTCAGCCATCTTCATAGTGGTCTGAGCATAGCCACTGCTGCCTCTTCGCAGCAAAGTGCGCACACGCGCTAGCAGTTCCGAGAATGCAAAGGGTTTGACCAGGTAATCGTCAGCCCCGAGTTCTAACCCTTTCACGCGATCGTCCACGCCATCACGGGCCGTCAAAAACAAGACTGGGACCTCTTTCCCTGCCGCACGTACCATCCGCAGCACCTCCCAGCCGTCTAGCCCCGGCATCATTACATCAAGAATCAGCAGGTCATACGCCTCGCTCAAAGCGTATTGCAGCGCGTCGGTCCCTGTGACCACACGATCGACGGTAAAGCCTGCCTCCGTCAGCCCTTGCTGCAGGTAGGCCCCGATTTTTGGCTCATCTTCGGCTACGAGTAATTTCATCTGCTGCGCCCCCTTGGATGCCCTTCAGTGTGCAGCAAAAAAGGCACCCAACCAGAAGCTGACGGAAAAGTAATGTCGGGCTCAGCTTGCTGACAGTGCCGGGTAGCTAGCTTGAGCACTGTGAACGGCGCCAATCAGGCGAAACTGACCCTTAGAGGAAACGCAAATGAACATGATCAAAGCGATTGTGATGGTAGTCACCTTCGGCATGGCGAGCCTCGCCCTGGCTGAAGGCGGCGCGGATCGCACCTTCGCCAGGATGGAAGCTGCACGTGCATCTTCCATGCAGGCTTACCAGGTTGCTCAGGAGAAAAAAGCAGAGGCTCCTGTTACCGCCCAAAGCCAAAAGCACCCCGGCCACGAGAGCTGCTGAGCTTAGCTTACAGAAATGTAATCACCCCGGAATCTGAACTATGTCAGCTTTCGGGGTATTGCCTCCCGCAATCCTTGTGCTTTGGCGAAAGTCTACGAGGCTTGGGGGAGCTCAATTGAAACCAGATGGCTGCGGATCCCGCAGTCTGGATATCAGCGATCTACCTGATTGGACGCAACGGCATGCAAAGCAAAACCACGAGACGTTCATTCGTCAAAGGCCTGGCTGCTACCGGACTACTGGGTGGGCTGGGCATGTGGCGCGCGCCGGTCTGGGCCGTAACCAGCCCTGGCCAGCCTAACGTACTGACCGGCACCGATTTTGACCTGTACATCGGGGAGCTCCCGGTGAACATTACCGGGGCAGCTCGAACGGCGATGGCCATCAACGGTTCGCTGCCAGGACCAATACTCCGTTGGCGCGAAGGCGACACGGTCACGCTACGGGTTCGCAACCGCTTGAAGCAGGACACGTCCATCCACTGGCACGGCATCATCCTGCCGGCGAATATGGACGGCGTGCCGGGTCTAAGCTTCCATGGCATCGCTCCCGACGGCATGTACGAGTACAAGTTCAAGGTCCACCAGAACGGCACCTACTGGTACCACAGCCATTCGGGCTTCCAGGAGCAGGTCGGTGTTTACGGTGCGCTGGTGATTGATGCCAAGGATCCAGAGCCTTTCACCTACGATCGTGACTATGTCGTCATGCTGAGTGATTGGACCGACGAAGACCCGGCGCGGGTTATGTCCAAGCTCAAAAAACAGTCGGACTATTACAACTTCCACAAGCGCACCGTTGGCGACTTCGTCGACGACGTGAGCGAGAAAGGTTGGTCTGCTGCTGTGGCCGATCGAAAGATGTGGGCCGAGATGAAGATGAGCCCAACCGATCTCGCTGACGTGAGCGGGCACACCTACACCTACCTCATGAACGGCCAGGCGCCAAATGGGAACTGGACGGGAATCTTCAAGCCAGGGGAGAAAATCCGGCTTCGCTTTATCAATGGCTCGGCGATGACCTATTTCGACGTGCGGATCCCCGGCTTGAAAATGACGGTTGTCGCAGCCGACGGTCAGTACGTTAAGCCAGTGTCGATCGATGAATTCCGGATTGCCGTTGCTGAAACCTACGATGTCATTGTCGAGCCTGAAAACGAGCAGGCTTACACCATCTTTGCTCAATCCATGGATCGCACCGGCTATTCAAGGGGTACCTTGGCTGTCCGTGAGGGCCTGCAGGCACCGGTGCCGGCTGTAGATCCAAGGCCTCTCATCTCCATGAGTGATATGGGGATGGACCACGGCAGCATGGGTGGCATGGATCACGGCAGCATGGCCGGTATGGACCACAGCAAGATGGCTGGCATGGA
>NZ_BCBI01000081.1:0-22297 GCF_001320565.1 Pseudomonas sp. NBRC 111132 | reverse complement strand
GCGCCGCGCGGGCGGCGCTCGATCTATGCACCACCTCAAAACTCAAGGCAGACACCTGGTGGCCTAGACCCTACCGCTCGGCGAGCACATTTGCGGCTAAACCAGAAAAGGGCGCCGAAGCGCCCTTTTGGTCGGCGTATCAGGGTTCAGAGGAACACAAACTTGGCAATGAAGATCGCGCACAGCACCCACAGGCTGGCCGAGATCTCCTTGTACTTGCCGGTACCTGCCTTCAGCGCGACGTAGCTGATGAAGCCCAGGGCGATACCGTCGGCGACCGAGAAGGTCAATGGCATCATGATCACCGTGACGATCGCCGGAATGCTGTCTGTGGCTTCATCCCAATGGATATGCGCCATGCTGCCCATCATCAACATCGCCACATAAATAAGTGCACCCGCCGTCGCATAGGCCGGAATCATCCCAGCCAGCGGGGCGAAGAACATCGCGGCGATGAACAACAGGCCCACTACTACCGCAGTAAGGCCGGTACGCCCGCCCGCAGCTACACCTGCGGCACTTTCCACATAGCTGGTGACTGGCGGTACACCTACCACCGCACCGAACACGCTCGATGCACTGTCAGCCTTCAACGCCTTCGACAGGTTCTCGATACGCCCGTCCGGTGCCACCAGGTTGGCACGCTGCGCCACGCCCATCAGCGTGCCGGCGGTGTCGAACATGTGCACGAACAGAAACGCCAGCACCACGCTGATCATGCTGACGTTGAACACGCCAGCCACGTCCATGGCCATCCAGGTCGGTGCCAGGCTAGGCGGCATCGACATCACCCCGCCAAACTTGACCAGGCCCAGGCCCCAACCTGCCAAGGTGACGCCAATGATGCTGATGAGGATCGCGCCAAACACCCGCTTGTAGCTGAGGATGGCGATCAGCAGGAAGCACACGGCCGCCAGCAGCGGCCCTGGCTCATGCAGCGAACCCAGCTTGATCAGCGTGGCGGGGCTGTCGACGATGATGCCTGCCGTCTTCAGGCCGATCAGCCCGAGGAACAATCCGACGCCAGCCCCCATGGCATGGCGCAGGCTGACCGGAATGCTGTTGAGCAGCCATTCGCGCACTTTCGACAAGGTCAGGAACATGAACAGCACACCCGAGATGAATACCGCCCCGAGCGCTGTTTCCCAGTTGTAGCCCATGGTGCCGACCACCGTGTAGGTGAAGAAGGCGTTAAGCCCCATGCCAGGCGCCAGGCCTACTGGCCAGTTGGCGTACAGGCCCATCAGCAGGCAGCCCAGCGCGGCGGCGATGCAGGTGGCGACGAAGGCGGCACCATGGTCGATGCCAGCGTCGGCCATGATGTTGGGGTTGACGAAGATGATGTAGGCCATGGTGATGAAGGTGGTCACCCCGGCGATCATTTCGGTTTTGACGGTGCTGCCGTGTTGCTTGAGTTTGAAAATCCGCTCCAGCCAGCTCGTTTCGAGCGGTGGGGCGAGATCCAGCGTAGGGGCTTCGGATTTGCGGCTTTCCACAGCGAGTACTCCTCAAGTCTTTCTTGTTGTAGTTGGGGCCAGTTTCCTGAGCGATGCACTTGGCGGCCCCACGAGGGAAGGCAGACGTCCGACCGGTTTGTTGACTCATGGGTCAAGAAGTTGCTCGGTGGATTATGCTTTTGTGTACAAAGAATGCAAATAATGTTTTATGTTTTGTGTGCGCAATGCGTCGTACAACGGCTATATAGGTGAAACGCCCCCTGCGGAATCGCCTCAGCCTGTGTACAATGGCGCCATACTTTCTCTTCGTGCCTCGAGAGCCCATGAACGAACAGCTGCAACCTCTGAAAAAACCTGCACGTGTCGGCAAGGCCGGCCGCAGCGGTACCCAGGACGACATCGTCTACGCGCATATTTTCGAGGCGATCCTCGAGCAGCGTCTGGCCCCGGGCACCAAGTTGAGCGAGGAAGCGCTGGGCGAAATCTTTGGCGTCAGCCGCACCATCATCCGTCGTGCCTTGTCGCGTCTGGCCCATGAAAGCGTGGTGCTGCTGCGGCCGAACCGCGGCGCGGTGGTGGCCAGCCCGACCGTGGAAGAGGCACGTCAGGTGTTCTTCTCGCGGCGCATGGTCGAACGCGCCATTACCGAGTTGGCCGTGCAGCACGCCACCCTCGACCAGCTCAACGAGCTGCGGCAGATGGTGCGTGAAGAGCGCGACAGCTTCTCGCGCGGTGATCGCGGCGCCGGCATTCGCCTTTCCGGCGAGTTCCACCTCAAGCTGGCCGAAGCGGCGGGCAATGCACCGCTGGTGAGTTTCCAGCGCAGCCTGGTATCGCAGACCTCGCTGATCATTGCCCAGTACGAAAGCGGCAACCGCTCGCACTGCTCGTATGACGAGCACATGCAACTGATCGATGCCATCGAGGCACGTGATGCCGAGCAGGCAGTGAGCCTGATGATGCACCACATGGACCACATCGACAGCAAGCTGAACCTGGATGAGGAGAGTGCCTCGGACGATCTGCATGCGGTGTTCTCGCATTTGCTGAAAAAGCCCAAGGTTTCCGCCAAGGGTTGATCGTTTGCCAGGGTGATTGAGGGGGCCTGCAAAGCAGCCCCCGGCCATAACTGGCCATCAGCCAAAGGTCTGCTAAATTCTTGTGAGCAAACCTTCATCAAGCAGTTGGGCTTGCGCATTCGTTGCGTTCAACTTCTTGAGGAATGGATTCATGAGCATGTCCCTCGGTAAACGCATGGGTGCCGAACTGATCGGTACCTTCTGGCTGGTGCTTGGTGGCTGCGGCAGTGCGGTACTCGCAGCCAGTTCCCCTGTCGGCATTGGCGTACTCGGTGTTGCCTTCGCCTTCGGCCTCACCGTGCTGACCATGGCCTTCGCCATCGGCCATATCTCTGGCTGTCACCTTAATCCTGCTGTGTCCTTCGGGCTGGTGGTGGGCGGGCGTTTTCCTGCCAAAGAGCTGCTGCCCTACGTGATTGCGCAAGTGATCGGCGCCATCCTGGCGGCAGGAGTGATCTACCTCATCGCCAGCGGCAAGGCCGGTTTCGAATTGTCCTCGGGGCTGGCGTCCAACGGCTATGCCGACCATTCGCCCGGCGGCTACACGCTGGGGGCAGGCTTTGTCAGTGAAGTGGTGATGACGGCGATGTTCCTGGTGGTGATCATGGGCGCGACCGATTCCCGCGCACCAGTAGGCTTTGCGCCCATCGCTATCGGTCTGGCCCTGACCCTGATTCACCTGATCTCCATCCCGGTGACCAATACCTCGGTCAACCCCGCGCGCAGCACGGGGCCGGCATTGTTCGTTGGCGGTTGGGCCTTGCAGCAGCTGTGGCTGTTCTGGGTGGCGCCGCTGATCGGTGCTGCAATCGGCGGCGCGCTGTACCGGGGCCTGGCGAAAGAACCTTAGCGCTGGTGCACGCAACGCCCGGCGGCGTAGGTTTCGCGCACTGTGCGGTCATCGCCCAGGGTGGTGAGCACGAACAAGGTCTCTTCAATGCTGTTGGACTGCTGAATGCGGTAGTCCAGCAGCGGCGTGGCCTTGTAGTCCAGCACCACGAAGTCGGCATCATTACCCGGGCGCAGGCTGCCGATGCGGTCATCCAGGCGCAGCGCGCGGGCGCCGCCGAGGGTGGCCAGGTACAGTGACTTGTACGGGTGCAGGCGCGCGCCTTGCAGCTGCATCACCTTGTACGCTTCGTTCAGGGTGTTGAGCAGCGAGAAGCTGGTGCCGGCGCCTACATCGGTACCCAGGCCCACGTTGACCTTGAAGCGCTCGGCCTGGGGCAGGTTGAACAGACCGCTGCCCAGGAACAGGTTGGAAGTAGGGCAGAAGGCCACTGCCGAGCCGGTTTCAGCCAGGCGCTGGCATTCGTCGTCGCACAGGTGCACGCCGTGGGCGAACACCGAGCGCTCGCCCAGCAGTTCGAAGTGGTCGTATACGTCCAGGTAGCCCTTCTGCTCGGGGAACAGTGACTTGACCCAGTCGATTTCCTTGAGGTTTTCCGACAGGTGCGTGTGCATGTACACGCCTGGGTGTTCCTTGAGCAATTGGCCCGCCAGGGTCAGCTGCTGCGGCGTGCTGGTCGGGGCGAAGCGCGGGGTTACCGCATAGTGCAGGCGGCCCTTGCCATGCCAGCGCTCGATCAGCGCCTTGCTTTCGGCGTAACCGGATTCTGCGGTGTCAGTCAGGTAATCCGGGGCGTTGCGGTCCATCATCACCTTGCCGGCGATCAGGCGCAGGTCCAGGCGCTCGGCCTCTTCGAACAACGCATTGACCGATTCCGGGTGCACGCTGCCGAATACCAGCGCGGTGGTGGTGCCGTTGCGCAGCAGTTCCTTGAGGAAGATCTTCGCCACCTGGTCGGCATGGCCTTTGTCGGCGAACTGCTTTTCGCAGGGGAAGGTGTAAGTGTTCAGCCAGTCCAGCAACTGCTCGCCATAGGAGCCGATCATGCCGGTCTGCGGGAAATGGATGTGGGTGTCGATGAAGCCCGGGGTGATCAGCGCATCCTGGTAGTGCTCGACGGGGATGTCGGCATCCAGGGTCGGCAGCAGCTCGCTGGCGTGACCAATGGCGCTGATGCGGCCGTCGTCGACCACCAGCAGGCCGTCTTCGAAGTATTCATGGGAAGCCTCCAGGCCCACCTCGGCCGGGTCGGCGATGCTGTGCAGGATGGCGGCACGGTAGGCTTTGCGGGTAACGGTCATAACACACTCGTCAATTGGCTTGGCTGCGCCGGGAGGGCGGCAGCAACTGGGCAATGGGGCCGGCATTGGCGGCAGCGTCGTGCTGGCCGAAGCAGGCGTTGTAGGTGGCGATGATTTCGCCGGCGATGGACACGGCGATTTCGATGGGCAGCTTGCCCTTTACCTCTGGCAGGCCCATCGGGCAGCGCATGCGCGCCATCACGGCGTCGTCGTAGCCGCGCTCGCGCAGGCGGTGCTCGAATTTGACTCGTTTGGTCTTCGAGCCGATCAGGCCGAACCAGGTGAAGTCGTTGCGCTTGAGAATGGCGGCGGTCAGTTCCAGGTCGAGTTGGTGGTTGTGGGTCATGACGATGCAGTAGCTGCCTGGCGGCAGGTCCGCGACTTCGTCGACCGGCTCCTCACAGACCACCTTGGTCACCCCGCTTGGGATGTGCTCGGGGAATTCCTGTTCGCGCGAGTCGATCCAGCGCACCCGGCAGGGCAGCGCGGCGAGCAAGGGTACCAGAGCCCGGCCGACATGGCCCGCGCCGAACACGGCGATCTGCGCCTGCACGGCGGCCATCGGTTCGAACAGCAGCACGGTGACGCCGCCGCAGCACTGGCCCAGGCTGGCACCGAGGCTGAAGCGCTCCAGGTGTGGGGTGGTGCGCTGCTCTTCGAGCATTTGCCGGGCGATGTGCAGGGCCTTGTATTCCAGGTGGCCGCCGCCGATGGTGTCGAACAGGCCGCTGGCGCTGACCACCATCTTCGAGCCGGCATTGCGCGGGGTCGAGCCGCGCTCCTCGATGATGGTCACCAGCACGCAGGCTTCGCCACGGGACTGGTGGTCGGCGAGGGCGTTGATCCATTGGTGCATGATGCAACCTCTCTAAGACGTCGACACGGCCCCTTTGTAGGAGCGGCCTTGTGTCGCGAAAGGGCTGCGAAGCGGCCCCAAAATATCGGTTACTACATAGATTGTTGGGGCTGCTGCGCAGCCCTTTTGCGACACAAGGCCGCTCCTGCATGGAACCTCGCTGTCAGTGGGTGACGGTTTCCAGTTCCTGTTCGGCAGGTTGGGTTTCAGCCAGCGCCTTGCGCATCTGCTCACAACCCCACAGCACCCGCTCCGGTGTCGCCGGCGCGTCGATGTTCGGCTGCACCCGGTAATTGGCCAAGCTGGCCACGGCGTCCTTGATCGCACACCAGGCAGCGATGCCGAGCATGAACGGTGGCTCGCCCACGGCCTTGGAGTGGAACACGGTGTCTTCCGGGTTCTTGCGGTTTTCCACCAGCTTCACCCGCAAGTCCAGCGGCATGTCGGCAACTGCCGGGATCTTGTAGCTGGCCGGGCCGTTGGTCATCAGCTTGCCCTTGGCGTTCCACACCAGCTCTTCGGTAGTCAGCCAGCCCATGCCCTGGATGAATCCGCCTTCCACCTGGCCGATGTCGATCGCCGGGTTCAGCGAATCGCCCACGTCGTGCAGGATGTCGGCGCGCAGCATCTTGTACTCGCCGGTCAGGGTGTCGACGATCACTTCCACGCAGGCAGCGCCAAAGGCGAAGTAGTAGAACGGCCGGCCGCGGGCCTGGCTGCGGTCGTAGAAAATCTTCGGCGTGCGGTAGAAACCGGTGCTGGAGAGCGACACCTGGGCGAAGTAAGCCTGCTGCACCAGTTGCTCGAAGCTGACGATCTGGTCGCGTACGCGCACGTGGCCGTTGCGGAACTCGACGTCTTCCTCGGTCACCTGATAGTGCCGTGCGGCGAACTCGGTCAGGCGACGCTTGAGGATTTCGGCAGCGTTTTGCGCCGCCTTGCCGTTCAGGTCGGCGCCACTGGAGGCAGCTGTCGGCGAGGTGTTGGGCACCTTGTCGGTGTTGGTGGCGGTGATCTGGATGCGGCTGAAATCCACCTGGAAGATCTGCGCTACCACCTGTGCCACCTTGGTGTTCAGGCCTTGGCCCATCTCGGTGCCGCCGTGGTTCAGGTGAATGCTGCCGTCGGTGTAGATATGGATCAGTGCGCCGGCCTGGTTGAGGAAGGTGGCGGTGAACGAAATACCGAACTTGACCGGCGTCAGTGCCAGGCCTTTCTTCAGGATCGGGCTGTTGGCATTGAAACGGCGGATCGACTCGCGACGCTCGGCATAGTCGCTGCTGGCCTCCAGCTCGGCGGTCATCTCGTCGAGCATGTTGTGCTCGACGGTCTGGTAGTAATGGGTGACGTTACGCTCGGTCTTGCCGTAGTAGTTTGCCTTGCGCACTGCCAGCGGATCACGGCCCAGATGGCGGGCGATGTGGTCCATCACCTGCTCGATGGCAACCATGCCCTGTGGGCCGCCAAAGCCACGGTAGGCGGTGTTGGAGGCAGTGTTGGTCTTGCAGCGGTGGCCGTGCACGGTGGCATCGCCCAGGTAGTAGGCGTTGTCGGAGTGGAACATGGCACGGTCGACGATCGAACCGGACAGGTCGGGCGAGTAGCCGCAGTTGCCGGCCAGGTCGAAGTTGATACCGTGCAGCCGGCCGTTGTCGTCAAAGCCCACGTCGTACTCGACGTAGAACGGGTGGCGCTTGCCGGTCATGGTCATGTCTTCGACCCGTGGCAGACGCATCTTGGTCGGCTGGCCGGTCAGGCGCGCCACGACCGCGCACAGGCACGCCGGGCTGGCAGCCTGGGTTTCCTTGCCGCCAAAACCGCCACCCATGCGGCGCATGTCCAGCACCACCTTGTTCATTGGCACGTCGAGCACTTCGGCGACCAGTTTCTGCACTTCGGTGGGGTTTTGCGTGGAGCAGTAGACGATCATGCCGCCATCTTCGGTAGGCATCACCGAGGAAATTTGCGTTTCCAGGTAGAAGTGTTCCTGGCCGCCGATATGCAGGGTCCCCTGGATACGGTGCGGGGCGCTGGCCAGGGCGGCAGCGGAATCGCCGCGCTGGTGGGTGTGGCTGTCGAGCACGAAGTGTTTCTTGCGCAGCGCTTCGACCACGTCCAGTACCGGCTCCAGGTCTTCGTATTCGACGATGGCGGCCATGGCCGCGCGGCGAGCGGTTTCAAGGTCACAGGCAGCGACGGCAAGCACGGGCTGGCCGAAGAACTCGACCTTGTCGATGGCCAGCAGTGGGTCGCCGGCCACCACCGGGCCGATGTCTTTCAGGCCGGGGATGTCTTCGTGGGTGATGGCGATGCGCACGCCCTCGAAGGCATAGCACGGCGTGGTGTCGATGCGCAGGATGCGCGCATGGGCACGGTCGGCGGTGCGCGCATAGACGTGCAACTGGTTGGGAAATTCCAGGCGATCGTCAATGTACAGCGCCTCGCCAGATACATGCTTGTCGGCGCTGTCGTGCTTGACGCTGCGGCCCACCCCGGTGGTCAGGTCCTGGCTGAACAATTCGGCCATCTCGGCCTGGCTTTTGGCTACGTGATGGTTAGACATAAGCGGTCACCCGGGTTTCGATGTACGGCGTTTGCTGTTCGATGAAGTACTTGCGCAACAGGTTTTGCGCAGTCAACAGGCGGTATTCCTTGCTGGCGCGGAAGTCGCTGAGCGGGGTGAAGTCTTCGGCCAGGGCTAGGCAGGCGCGCTCGATGGCGGCCTGGTCCCACGGTTTGCCACGCAGCGCCGCCTCGCAGGCGCGGGCGCGCTTGGGGATCGCTGCCATGCCGCCGAAGGCGATGCGCACGCCGCTGACCACGCCGTTTTCGATGCTCAGGTTAAATGCCGCGCACACGGCGGAGATGTCATCGTCCAGCCGCTTGGACACCTTGTAGGCGCGGAACGCCCAGTCGCGGGTGGCGCGCGGCACGATGATCTTCTCGATGAACTCGCTGTCCTGGCGGGCGGTGATGCGGTAGTCGATGAAGTAGTCTTCCAGTGGCATCACCCGCTGGCGCTCGCCTTGGCGCAGGACCACCTGCGCGTCCAGGGCAATCAGCAGGGGAGGCGAGTCGCCGATGGGCGAGGCGTTGCCGATGTTGCCGCCCAGCGTGCCCTGGTTGCGGATCTGCAGCGAGGCGAAGCGGTGCAGCAGGGCGCCAAAGTCGGGGTAATCGTCGTTCAGCGCGCCGTAGCAGTCGGTGAGCGGGGTGGCGGCGCCGATTTCCAGGTGGCTGGCGGTTTTCTCGATGCGCTTGAGCTCGGCCACGTGACCGACATAGATCATCACGGGCAAGGTCTTGTGAAACTGGGTCACTTCCAGCGCCAGGTCGGTACCACCGGCCAGCAGGCGGGCTTCGGGGTGCGAGCTGTACAGGTCGGCCAGGTCGGCTACGGTCAGCGGCACCAGGCAGCGCTTGTCACCGCTGTTCAGCTCGCCGGTCTGGGTTGGCGTAATGGCCTTGAGGCGGCTGATGGTTTGCGCCTGCTGGGCATCGAACTGGTCGCGGCAGGGCTGGCGGCAGCTCTGCTCGGCGGCGTCGAGGATCGGCCGGTAGCCGGTGCAGCGGCACAGGTTGCCGGCCAGGGCTTCCTGGGCCTGGTGCAGGTCGGGGCCGCTGCTGTTCTTTTGCAGGGCGAACAGCGACATGACGAAGCCGGGGGTGCAGAAGCCGCATTGCGAGCCGTGGCAATCGGCCATGGCCTGTTGCACGCTGTGCAGCTGGCCTTGGTGCTTGAGCCCTTCGACGCTGATCAGCTGCTTGCCGTGCAGCGACGAGACGAACGTCAGGCACGAGTTGAGGCTGCGGTAGCGCAGGCTGTCGTTACCTTGTTCGTCCTGGGTCAGTTCGCCGACTACCACGGTGCAGGCGCCGCAGTCACCACTGGCGCAGCCCTCCTTGGTACCGGGTTTGCCCAGGTGCTCGCGCAGGTACTGCAGCACCGTCATGTTCGGGTCCAGGGCGTGCTCACTACGCAGCTCCTGGTTGACGAGAAACTGGATCACGGGGATGGCCTCGCAATGGTTTTATTGTTGTTGGGCGGACTCTAAGCAACACCTGTCTAGCAGGTCAATATTTTTCTGACTCAAAGGTCAAGAAAATGCTCATGTCCATGCCCGGCCGAACACATTGCCCATATCCCAAGCATAGATCGCGCCGGGCGCATGGCTGTCTGGCAGGTCAAATAAACCGCCTGGGCCCTCTGCGCGATTACCGCCCAAGTACGCTACAATCCGCCCCTTGTGCCCAGTTCAATGATTTTGAAGGAAAACCATGACGTTCAAGGCCCCGGACAGCCTCTCCGAGCAGATTGCCGATTACCTGGCCGAACGCATCATCCGCGGCGAGCTGGCGCCAGGCGAGCGTATCCAGGAGCAGAAGGTCACCCAGGCGCTCAACGTCAGCCGTGGGTCGGTGCGCGAAGCACTGCTGATTCTCGAACGCCGCCACCTGGTGGCTATCTTGCCGCGCCGGGGTGCCCATGTAACCGAGTTGGACGAGCGCAGCGTGCGCAGCCTGTGCTCGCTGATGGGCGAGTTCTACATCCTGCTGGGTAACGCGGTTGCGCAAAAATGGCGCACCGAAGCCGACCTGCGCCCGTTTCTGGAAATCCAGCAGCGCCTGCAGCGTGCCCATGACCAACTCGACATCAAGACCTTCGTCGCCGACAGCTTTGCGGTGATGCGCGCGGCCTATCCGTTCGCCGACAACCCGTTCCTGCAGGAAACCGTGGAAAACCTGCAGCCGGCCATGAGCCGTGCCTACTACCTGTCGCTGGACCAGCGACAGGCCAACATGATCGACTACCTCGACCTGTTCGCCCGGCTGCTCGAAGCCGTGGTCGCCCGTGACCTGCCGCGCATTCGCGAGGTGCTCACTGCCTACGGCCAGCGCAGCTGCGAACTGGTGCTGGCGGCACTGGCCCGAGGCTGACCGATGCGCCTGAAGTGCATTCGTCTGGCCGGGTTCAAGTCGTTCGTCGACCCGACCACGGTCAACTTCCCCAGCAACATGGCGGCTGTGGTAGGCCCCAACGGCTGCGGCAAGTCCAACATCATCGACGCGGTGCGCTGGGTGATGGGCGAGAGTTCGGCGAAGAACCTGCGCGGCGAGTCGATGACCGACGTCATCTTCAACGGCTCGAGTGGCCGCAAACCGGTCAGCCAGGCGAGCATCGAGCTGGTGTTCGACAACAGCGAAACTACCCTGGTTGGCGAATATGCTGCCTACGCCGAGATCTCGATCCGGCGCAAGGTGACCCGCGACGGGCAGAACAGCTATTACCTCAACGGCACCAAGTGCCGAAGGCGTGACATTACCGACATCTTCCTCGGTACCGGCCTGGGGCCACGCAGCTATTCGATCATCGAGCAGGGCATGATCTCCAAGCTGATCGAAGCCAAGCCCGAGGAGCTGCGCAACTTCATCGAGGAAGCCGCCGGCATCTCCAAGTACAAGGAGCGCCGCCGCGAAACCGAGAGCCGCATCCGCCGCACCCAGGAAAACCTGGCCCGCCTGACCGACTTGCGCGAAGAGCTCGAGCGCCAGCTGGAGCGGCTGCATCGTCAGGCCCAGGCCGCCGAGAAGTACCGCGAGTACAAGGCCCAGGAGCGCCAGATGAAGGCGTGCCTGGCGGCCTTGCGCTGGCGCGGCCTTGACGAGCAGGTACGCCAGCGCGAGTCGGTGATCGGCGATCAGGGCGTGTCCCACGAGGCGCTGGTGGCCGAGCAGCGCAATGCCGACGCGAGCATCGAACGCCTGCGTGACGGCCATCACGAATTGTCCGAACGCTTCAATCAGGTGCAAGGCCGCTTCTACTCGGTGGCCGGTGACATCGCCCGGGTCGAGCAGAGCATCCAGCACGGCCAGCAGCGCTTGCGCCAGTTGCAGGACGACTTCAAGGAGGCCGAACGCACCCGCCTGGAAACCGAATCGCACCTTGGCCACGACCGCACCCTGCTGGCCACCTTGGGAGAAGAGCTGGCCATGCTCGAACCCGAGCAGGAAATGACCCTGGCCGCTGCCGAAGAGGCCGCTGCCGCGCTTGAGGAGGCCGAGCTGGGCATGCACGGCTGGCAGGAACAGTGGGACAGCTTCAACAGCCGTTCCGCCGAGCCGCGCCGCCAGGCTGAAGTGCAGCAGGCGCGCCTGCAGCAGCTGGAAACCAGCCTGGAGCGCCAGGCCGAGCGCCAGCGCAAGCTGGGCGAGGAGCGCGAGCAGCTGGGTAGCGAGCCGCAGGATGTGGCCATGCTCGAATTTGCCGAGCAACTGGCCAGCAGCGAAATGTTACTGGAAGAATTGCAACTGTCCGAAGAGCAGGTGGTCGAGCGCCTGGAAGGCACGCGCGAGCAACTGCAACAGGCCACCCAGGCCCAGCAGCAGGCACAGGGCGACCTGCAGCGCCTGGGCGGGCGCCTGGCCTCGCTTGAAGCCTTGCAGCAGGCTGCACTGGAGCCGGGTACAGGCGCTGCGCACTGGCTGCACGACCAAGGGCTGGAGCAACAGCCGCGGCTGGCCGAAGGATTGCGAGTAGAGCCAGGTTGGGAAACGGCCGTGGAGACTGTGCTCGGCGCCGATCTGCAGGCTGTGCTGGTAGACGATTTCAACCGCCTCGATTTTGCTGGCCTGGAGCAAGGCGAGTTGCGCCTGCTGCTGGCCAGCGACAACAGCTTGCCTTTGCCGGGCAGCCTGCTGGAAAAGGTCCAGGGCCGTATCGACCTGGCGCCCTGGTTGGGCCAGGTCAAGCCCGTGGAAGACCTTGCCCAGGCACTGGCGCAGCGCGCATCGCTCGGCGAAGGGCATAGTTTGGTCAGCCGAGATGGCTACTGGGTTGGCCGGCACTTCTTGCGGGTGCGCCGTGGTGGTGAAGCCGAAGGCGGCGTGCTGGCGCGCGGCCAGGAAATCGAGCGCCTGGGCCAGGAACAACTGGAACAGGAAGCAGCACTGGAGCAGCTCGATCAACAGTTGCAGGCCCTGCGCGAGCAGCAGTTGGGCCTGGAGGAGCAGCGCGAACAGTTGCGCCGCCGCACCCAGGAAGAGAGCCGCCTGCACGGCGAGCTGAAGGCCAACCTTTCGGCCAGCCGTGCGCGTGCCGAGCAGGTCGAGCTGCGCCGCCGGCGCCTGCAAGAAGAACTGAGCGAACTGGAAGAGCAGCGCGCCCTGGAGCACGAGCAACTGGGCGAAGCACGCCTGTTGTTGCAAGAAGCCCTTGAGCTGATGGCCCAGGACACCGAGCAGCGCGAACAGTTGATGGCCCGCCGCGACACCCTGCGCGAAGGCCTCGACCGGGTGCGCCAGGAGGCTCGCCAGCACAAGGATCACGCCCACCAGCTCGCGGTGCGTCTAGGGTCGCTGCGTGCCCAGCACGATTCCACCCGCCAGGCCCTGGAGCGCCTGGAACAGCAGGCTGCGCGCTTGACCGAGCGGCAGGAGCAACTGAGCCTGAACCTGGAGGAGGGTGAGGCCCCGCAGGAAGAGCTGCGCCTGAAGCTCGAAGAGTTACTGGAACGACGCATGAGCGTCGACGAGGAAATGCGCCAGGCCCGCCTGCACATGGACGAAGCCGACCGCGAGCTGCGTGATGCCGAAAAACGGCGCACCCAGGCTGAGCAGCAGGCCCAGCTGCTGCGCGGCCAGCTGGAGCAGCTGCGCCTGGAGTGCCAAGGCCTTGATGTGCGACGCAAGACGCTGCAGGAGCAACTGCTGGCCGACGGCTACGACCTGCAAGGCGTGCTCGCTACCCTGGAGGCCGAGGCCAGCGAGCAGGGTACCGAACAGGCGTTGGAACAGCTTGAAGCGCGCATCCAGCGCCTGGGGGCGATCAACCTGGCGGCCATCGAAGAATATGAACAGCAGTCCGAGCGAAAACGCTACCTGGACGCCCAGGACGCCGACCTGGTCGAAGCGCTGGAGACCCTGGAAAACGTCATTCGCAAAATCGACAAGGAAACCCGCAACCGCTTCAAGGATACCTTTGATCAGATAAATGCCGGATTACAGGCACTTTTCCCAAAAGTTTTCGGTGGTGGCAGCGCTTATCTGGAACTGACGGGCGAAGATCTACTCGATACAGGGGTGACGATCATGGCGCGGCCACCGGGCAAGAAGAACAGCACCATCCATCTGCTGTCCGGCGGCGAGAAAGCACTGACCGCCTTGGCGCTGGTGTTTGCCATCTTCAAGTTGAACCCCGCACCGTTCTGCATGCTCGACGAGGTCGATGCGCCGCTGGACGATGCCAACGTCGGGCGCTATGCGCGCCTGGTCAAGGAAATGAGTGAAAGCGTGCAGTTCATCTACATCACCCATAACAAGATTGCCATGGAAATGGCGGACCAGTTGATGGGGGTGACCATGCATGAACCCGGTTGTTCACGTCTTGTTGCAGTTGATGTGGAGGCGGCCATGGCCATGGTCGACGCTTGATGCGCGACGATGGAGGCATTTTCTGCAGCGAAATGCCCCCGTCATGTGCGACAGACGGTGTAAAGTTGTCTTTGGTCGTGCTAGCTTAATGTCACTCGTTTTTTGCGTGGGTAAAACGCCTGTCAGAACATAGAGTTGGCGCCACGTGTTAAAGGGCTTTGAACCCTTTGTTTTCAAGCATATTTTTATAGAGGCACGGGATTACATGGAAATCGGTCTGCGCGAGTGGCTGATCGTCATCGGCATCATTGTCATTGCCGGGATTCTTTTCGACGGCTGGCGCCGCATGCGCGGCGGGAAAGGCAAGTTGAAATTCCGTCTGGATCGCAGTTATTCCAATGTGCCGGACGAGGAAGGCGGCAGTGCCGAAGTGCTCGGCCCGTCGCGGGTGCTGGATACCCACAAGGAGCCTGAGCTGGACGAAAGCGACCTGCCGTCGCTCAGCGCTTCTGCGCGTGATCGAGAACGCGAGCACAAGCCGGCCAAGGCCAGCAAGCGCGGCAAGCGCGCCGCGGCTGCCGATGTGCAGCAGGGCGACCTTAACCTGAGCGCCGAGCCACGCGAGCCTGACCTGTTTGCCGACAGCGACGACGACTTTGCCGCCGACAACACCCGCAGCAATGCTGCGCCGGCTGCCAGCAGCAGCGTCAAGGACTTGCCGCCAGCCGAAGAAGTGCTGGTGATCAGCGTGATTTCCCGCGACGAGGGTGGCTTCAAGGGCCCGGCGTTGCTGCAGAACATTCTGGAAAGCGGCCTGCGCTTCGGCGAAATGGATATCTTCCATCGTCACGAGAGCATGGCCGGCCACGGCGAAGTGCTGTTCTCCATGGCCAACGCGGTCAAGCCTGGTGTGTTCGACCTGGACGACATCGACCACTTCAGCACCCGCGCGGTGAGCTTCTTCCTCGGCCTGCCGGGCCCGCGTCATCCGAAGCAGGCCTTCGATGTGATGGTGGCCGCCGCACGCAAGCTGGCCCACGAACTGAACGGTGAGCTCAAGGACGATCAGCGCAGCGTGCTGACGGCCCAGACCATCGAGCATTATCGCCAGCGTATCGTCGAGTTCGAGCGCCGTGCGCTGACCCAGAAGCGCTGATATGCCCAAGTGGGCAGGCCTGGCCTGGTGCTGTCCACCCTGTTTCAAGCGCAAGAGCAGCCAAGGGCTGCTCTTTTGCTTTGCAAGAGAACCTGAGAAATGACCGCCGAAACCCGTATCCATGAACTGCGTGCCGAACTCGACCAGCACAACTATCGCTATTACGTGCTCGACGAGCCCAGCGTGCCCGATGCCGAATACGACCGCCTGTTCAACGAGCTCAAGGCGTTGGAGGCTGAACACCCCCACCTGGTAACCCCCGATTCGCCAACCCAGCGCGTCGGTGGCGAGGCTTTGTCTGCGTTCAGCCAGGTACGCCACGAAGTGCCCATGCTCAGCCTGGGCAACGCCTTTGAAGAAACCGACCTGCGCGAATTCGGCCGCCGCGTGGTTGAAGGCCTCGACCAACCCGGTGCGGTCGACTACAGCTGTGAACCCAAGCTCGATGGCCTGGCCGTGAGCCTGTTGTACCGCGATGGCCAGTTGGTGCAGGGCGCCACCCGTGGCGACGGTACCACCGGCGAAGACATCAGTGCCAACGTGCGCACCGTGCGCAACATCCCGCTCAAACTGCAGGGCGAGGGCTGGCCAGCAGTGCTGGAAGTGCGCGGCGAGGTGTATATGAGCAAGGCCGGTTTCGACCGGCTCAATGCCGCTCAGGCCGAAGCCGGCGGCAAGACCTTCGCCAACCCGCGCAACGCTGCCGCCGGTAGCCTGCGCCAGCTGGATTCGAAAATCACCGCCAGCCGCCCGCTGGAGTTCTGCTGCTATGGCGTCGGCCAGGTGTCCGAGAGCATCGGCGACAGCCATATCGGTGTCCTCGAACAGCTCAAGGCCTGGGGCATGCCGATCAGTCGCGAGCTCAGGCATGCGGCGGGTATCGAAGAATGCCTGGCCTATTACCGCGACATTGGCGAGCGGCGTAACAGCCTGCCGTATGAGATCGACGGTGTGGTATTCAAGGTTAACAACCTGGCTGCCCAGCGCGAACTGGGCTTCCGCGCCCGAGAGCCACGCTGGGCGATTGCCCACAAATTCCCAGCCATGGAAGAGCTGACCGAGGTGCTGGACGTCGAGTTCCAGGTTGGCCGTACCGGTGCGGTAACGCCTGTGGCACGCCTGAAGCCGGTCAAGGTGGCCGGAGTAACCGTGTCCAACGCCACCCTGCACAACATGGACGAAATCGCTCGGCTGGGCTTGCGCATTGGCGATACGGTGATCATCCGCCGTGCCGGTGACGTGATCCCGCAGGTGATGCAGGTGGTGCTGGAGCGTCGCCCCGACGATGCCCGTCCGGTAGAAGTGCCAAGCGCATGCCCGGTGTGTGGCTCGCAAGTCGAGCGTACCCAACTGGTAAAGCGCAGCAAGGGCAAGGAAACCACCAGCGAAGGCGCGGTGTACCGCTGCGTTGGTCGCCTGGCCTGTGGCGCCCAGCTCAAGCAGGCGATCATTCACTATGTGTCGCGCCGGGCCATGGACATCGACGGCCTGGGCGAGAAGAGTGTCGAGCAGTTGGTGGACGAAGGCCTGATCGGCTCGCCGGCTGATCTGTACAAACTGGCGTTCGAGCAGATCGTTGGCCTTGAAGGCTTCGCCGAGGTGTCCAGCAAGAAGTTGCTCGATGCCATTGAGGCCAGCAAGCGCCCGAGCCTGGCACGGTTCATCTACGCGTTGGGCATTCCCGACGTAGGCGAAGAGACCGCCAAGGTGCTGGCCCGCTCGCTGGGCAGCTTGGCGCGTGTGCAGCAGGCACTGCCGCAAGTGCTGACCTACTTGCCGGATATCGGCCTGGAGGTGGCCTACGAAATCCATAATTTCTTCGAAGACGAGCACAACCAGAAGGTCATTGAACAACTTCTGGCCAGTGGCATGAAATTGCAGGACGAAGGCGAACTGGCTGCCGAGTTCGCCGCCAGTACTACCTTGGCTGGGATGATTGCCAAGCTCGACATCGCCTCGGTCGGCCCGACCGGTGCCGAGAAGCTGGTTGCCAAGCTCGACAGCCTGGAGAAGATCATCGCCGCCGACGGCATCGACCTGCGCCAGGCCCTGGCGGCCAAGCAGGCTGATGCTGTGCGTGAGTTCTTCAAGGATGAAGCGAACCAGAAACTGGCGCGGGACATCGAAGCGCAGTTGCTGGCGTTCGGCATGCACTGGAGCTGCGAGAAGAAGGTTGCCGAAGGCTTGCCGCTGGCAGGCCAGACCTGGGTGCTGACCGGCACGCTGGAACGCATGAGCCGCGATATTGCCAAGGACAAGCTGGAAAGCCTGGGGGCCAAGGTGGCGGGTTCGGTTTCTGGCAAGACCCATTGCGTGGTGGCAGGGCCGGGGGCGGGCTCCAAGCTGGCCAAGGCCAGCGAGCTGGGCGTGAAGGTGCTGGATGAAGATGCATTCGTCACATTCCTGGCCGAGCAGGGCATTGTTGTTTAGAGCCCTGCGCTATCCCCAGTAGGCGTGGCCTTGCGTCGCGATCGGGCCGCACTGCGGCCCCACGATCTGACAAGTCATTGAGAAATGATGACTTTTTCGCCTACAGAGGTTGTATCTGCCCTCAAGACCGGTACAATGGCGCCACTCGCTGCTCAGCGAGGCATGTAGTGGTGGCCCCATCGGTCCCCCCGCATTGATTACCCGTTAACCTGGTCAGGCCCGGAAGGGAGCAGCCATAGCGGGAACATCGAGTGCCGGGGTGTGGCTGGTGGGGTCGCCTCCATTTCTGGGGGTGAAAAACCTCAATTTGCCGCGAACGCCTTCGTTCTTCCCTGCTTCATTCCCAATGCTCCCGTAGCCGACAGTTTCATCAGCCGCTGAAATTTCGGGCATGCCAGATGATCTTCCTCCGGGCACTGCGCGGCATGCCGCAATCCTTTGCTCATGGCCTGCAGCCGCCTGATCCGCGCATCAATTTCGTCTGCCTTGGCCAGCAGCATCTGCCGGTCCACCTGCAAGTCCACCAGCATGGCGCCTACTTCATCCAGCGAAAATCCCGCCGCTTGCCCTAGGGCGATCAGTGCCAGCCTGTCTGCCACATCGGCTGCAAACTGCCGCCGCTGGCCGCGCCCGGCCAGGGACTTGAGCAAACCTTTCTTCTCGTAGTAACGCAGTGTCGATGCAGGTACGCCTGTGCGTTTGGCGACGTCGGCAATGTCCATTTTTGGCCCTTGACTTGAAGTTGACTTCAACTTCTATGCTGCGCGGCATGGTGATGACCGTCAATCTTCGAGGGCTTGTTCAATGACGTTTACTGCGATGTTTCTAGCTGCCTTGCCGATTGGCATTGGTGCCACCATCGTGATGGACCTGTGGGGGTTGCTGCTGAGGCGGCTGGGTGTCGCCACATTGAACTTCGCCATGGTCGGGCGTTGGGCGGGGCATCTGCTTGACGGCCGTGTGTCGCACCAGGCGATTGCCAAAGCAGAGCCGGTGCGCAATGAGCTGGTGTGGGGGTGGGTGATTCATTATGCGATCGGCGTGCTGTTCGCGATGCTGCTGGTTGTGATCGTAGGGGAGAGCTGGTTGCTGGCGCCTACTTTGCTACCTGCGGTAGTTGTTGGCGTAGGCACGGTCGTGGCGCCGCTGTGCTTCATGCAGCCGGTGATGGGGGCGGGTTTCTTCGCGTCCAGAACGCCGACGCCTGCGCGCAACTGCTTGAAGAGCTTGGCTACGCATTTTGTGTTTGGAGTGGGGTTGTTCTTGAGTGCGGGTTTGCTGGCTTTGGTGTGAGTGTGATCAATTTGGTCGGAGCCACCTTGCGAGCTCGCTCCTACATCTTCCCGGGCCAGTATCGCCTGCGCCTTCACACCTGTCAGCACAACCGAGATCAAGGGTGGGGCGCCGGAGCATCCCAAGGCCCCATCCCGCCATAGCGCTGCAAAATCCGCTCGATCTCCCCCGACTGCTTCATCCTTACCAACGCCCGCAACAACCCTTGTGTCGGCACTGCGGGATCATTGCGCACCATGCACCCGAGGTCCTGCTCTTCCAGCACCGCCAATCCCTGCAATCGTTGGTCGGCTGGCAAACCCTGGTTGAACCACTGCAACGACAGTTGGTTGCTCACCGCATGCCGATAGCGCCCAGCCTGCAGCTTCTGCAGCACCAGCAACTGGCTGCGGCTGTCTTCGCGGTGCAGTCGGCCTTGATCCAGCAGAGGTTGCAAGGTCGAGTAGGTGTAACCCAGCACCGTGCCGATAGCCTGGGCAGGCAATTGCTCCGCGGGCATCGGGGAACTATCGCCAACGCGCCCCACCAGCAGGTCGCGCTGGTGAATCAGCGGGATGCTCCAGACAAAATCCCCTGGGCGATCATTGAACCACTGGGTGCTG
Source organism: Pseudomonas sp. NBRC 111132 (assembly GCF_001320565.1). Lineage (NCBI taxonomy): Bacteria > Pseudomonadati > Pseudomonadota > Gammaproteobacteria > Pseudomonadales > Pseudomonadaceae > Pseudomonas > Pseudomonas sp. NBRC 111132. The sequence continues at coordinate 2,903 of NZ_BCBI01000081.1, read as the reverse complement.
ACATAGCAGCGCACATCGATATCACCGCTGTTCATGGCCTCCTGCAGGCGCAGGCGAGCCATCACGTGGTATTGGGGGCGTACGCCCACTTCCTTGGCCAGCGCCTCTATCAGGTCGTACACCAGGCCTTCCACGGGCTGGTCAGCTTCGATGCGCACCAGCGGCATGCTCCAGCTCTCCGCGACAGAGAAGCGCAGCACCGGCTGTTCAGCCAGGCAGTGGGCAGACCAGAGCAGCAGAAGGGCCAGCAATATTGGCAAAGGCGTATCCTCCTTGAACAACGCGCCTGCTTCCAAGCTTAGACGACTCGCGCAGGGTGCAATTTTGCCCCCGCTCCGCTAGCATTAGCGATCTTCCGCTCTATCAGGCTACGATGGTTTTTCGATGAGTTATCAGGTTCTTGCACGTAAATGGCGTCCGCGCTCGTTCCGCGAAATGGTCGGCCAGGCCCATGTGCTGAAGGCCTTGATCAATGCCTTGGACAACCAGCGCCTGCACCACGCCTACCTGTTTACCGGTACCCGGGGCGTGGGCAAGACCACCATCGCCCGTATCATCGCCAAGTGCCTGAACTGCGAAACCGGCATTACCTCCACCCCGTGCGGCACCTGTTCGGTGTGCAGGGAGATCGACGAAGGCCGTTTTGTCGACCTGATCGAGATCGACGCCGCCAGCCGCACCAAGGTCGAGGACACCCGTGAACTGCTCGATAACGTGCAGTACGCCCCCAGCCGTGGGCGCTTCAAGGTCTACTTGATCGACGAAGTGCACATGCTCTCGACCCACTCGTTCAACGCCTTGCTCAAAACGCTGGAAGAGCCGCCGCCCTACGTCAAGTTCATCCTTGCCACCACCGACCCGCAGAAGCTGCCGGCCACCATCCTGTCGCGCTGCCTGCAGTTCTCGTTGAAGAACATGAGCCCGGAGCGGGTGGTCGAGCACCTGAGCCACGTGCTGTCCGCCGAAAACGTACCGTTCGAGCCGGATGCCCTGTGGCTGCTGGGCCGTGCGGCTGATGGCTCGATGCGTGACGCCATGAGCTTGACCGATCAGGCCATCGCCTTTGGCGAAGGCAAGGTGTTGGCTGCCGATGTACGCGCCATGTTGGGCAGCCTCGACCATGGCCAGGTCTATGGTGTGCTGCAGGCGCTGCTTGAAGGTGACGCCAGGGCGTTGCTGGAGGCCGTGCGCAACCTGGCCGAGCAGGGGCCGGACTGGTCGGGCGTGCTGGCCGAAATGCTCAATGTGCTGCACCGTGTGGCCATCGCCCAGGCGCTGCCGGAAGCGGTGGACAACGGCCAGGGCGATCGTGAGCGTGTGCTGGCGCTGGCTTCGGCGCTGCCGGCCGAAGACGTGCAATTCTATTACCAGATGGGCCTGATCGGCCGCCGCGATCTGCCGTTGGCGCCGGACCCGCGTGGTGGGTTCGAAATGGTCCTGCTGCGTATGCTGGCGTTCCGCCCGGCCGATATGGACGACGCACCGAAACCGGTGCTAAAGCCAGTGGGGATCAGCCAGGCCACAGCTGATCCCGCAGCGTCGGTGGCAGCCTTGGCGCCGGCCGAGCCCACACCGCCTGTCGCGGTCGTGCCGCCTGAGCCTGCGGTAGCCGCGACGCAGGTGGAGGTGCCTGCACCGGCGACAGCCGACCATGAGCCGGAGGTCGAGCCAGACGTTGAGCTGAAGGCCGAGATCGAGGCCATTTCCGTGCCCGAGCCTGTTGCCGAGGTGGTCGACCTGCCATGGGAAGAACCGGCAGCCGCACCTGCTCCGGTAGCGGCTGCACCTGCACCTGCACCTGTGCCTGAACCGGTTGCCCCGGCGGCGCCCCCGAAGGCTGCCCCGGTACTCGACGAGCCGCCTTTCGATCCGTCTGCCTATGCTGCCGTGGGCATGGATCGCGACGATGAGCCGCCGCTGGATGAAGACTACTACGGCGGCGAAAGCGACCCAGTCGGTTTCAGCTACCTGGACGAACTGGCCGAGCACGTTCAGGAAGAAGCGCCCAAGCCTGTAGCTCAACCGCTGCCAGCAGCCAAGCCGGCCACGGGCCTGGCCCTGCAATGGCTGGAATTATTCCCACAGTTGCCTGTGTCCGGTATGACAGGCAACATCGCGGCAAACTGTACGCTGATTACCGCCGAGGGTGACGATTGGCTGCTGCACCTGGACCCGGGCCAGGGCGCGCTGTTCAATGCAACCCAGCAGCGGCGCTTGAACGAGGCGCTTAACCAGCACCTGGGGCGTACGCTTAACCTGCGCATCGAGCTGATCCTGCCCGAGCAGGAAACCCCGGCCCAGGCCGCAGCGCGCAAGCGTGCCGAGCGCCAGCAGGACGCGGTCACTTCGATCGAGCAGGATCCGTTGATCCAGCAGATGATCAAGTTGTTCGGCGCCAAGGTACGGCAGGATACTATTGAGCCTGTAGAAGCCCTGGTCGATCAGGGCCAGTAACGGATAACCATGCGGCCGGCCCGATGCCAGGCCGCATCACATGACCCAATCGAGGTATACCCCATGATGAAAGGTGGCATGGCCGGCCTGATGAAGCAGGCCCAGCAGATGCAGGAAAAGATGCAGAAGATGCAGGAAGAGCTGGCCAACGCCGAAGTCACCGGCCAGTCCGGTGGCGGTCTGGTGAGCGTGGTGATGACCGGTCGTCACGACGTCAAGCGCGTCAGCATCGACCAGAGCCTGATGTCGACTGATGAAGACGACAAGGAAGTGCTGGAAGACCTGATTGCCGCTGCGTTGAACGACGCCGTGCGCAAGGTCGAGCAAAGCAGCCAGGAGAAGATGGGCGGCATGACCGCCGGCATGCAACTGCCGCCAGGCTTCAAGATGCCGTTCTAAGGGCATTGCGATACCCAAAACCGCCACTGACACCAGTGGCGGTTTTTTTT
>NZ_BCBI01000080.1:0-22851 GCF_001320565.1 Pseudomonas sp. NBRC 111132 | reverse complement strand
GTGGCGGGAAGATCACGAAGTCCATGTTGGCCAGGCCATGCACGCTGGTCGGCGAGGTCAGCACGGTGAAGATCGAAGGGTCCGGGTGGTCGAAACTGACCGTGCCGATGGTATTGAAGCGGCGCAGGTCGTATTTGTACGGCACGTTGCTGCCGTGCCAGGCCACCACGTCCAGCGGCGAGTGCTGCAGCTCGCAAGCCCAGTGTTCGCCCAGGAATTTCTGCACCAGTTGCACCGGCGCTTCGGCCTCTTCGTAGTGCGCCACCGGGGTGAGGAAATCGCGTGGGTTGGCCAGGCCATTGCTGCCGATCGGGCCCAGGTCTGGAATACGCAGCGGCGCGCCGTGGTTTTCGGCGATGTAGCCACGGGCCTGGCCGTCGAGCAGTTCCACACGGAACTTCATGCCACGCGGGATCACCGCAATTTCAAGCGGCTCGACTTCCATTACGCCCAGTTCAGTGGCAATGCGCAGGCGGCCCTGTTCCGGTACCAGCAAAAGTTCACCGTCGGCGTTGAAGAACACCCGCTCCATGGAACGGTTGGCGCGGTAGATGTAGATGCTCACGCCAGCCGGTTTTTCCGCTGCGGCGTTGGCCACCATGGGCAACCAGCCCTCGATGAAATCGGTCGGTTCGGCGGGAATCGGCTGTGGGCTCCAACGCAGGCGGTTGGGGTTGATGCCCCCCAGCGGCCCGCTCAGCGGCTGACGCGCCAGGCGCTCGAAACGAGGGTGCAAGGCAGACGGGCGAATGCGATACAGCCAGGTGCGACGCAGCTCGCTGCGGGCCATGGTGAACGCCGTGCCCGAGAGCAGCTCGGCATACAGCCCATAGGGTGCCTTCTGTGGCGAGTTCTGCCCGACCGGCAAGGCCCCTGGCAGCGCTTCGCTGGCAAACTCGTTGCCGAAGCCGCTGAGGTAGTGAAGGTCGGGTGAGGTGTCGCGATTCATCGATGCCTCCGGGCTCTGGCCGAGCCGTTGCGGGCAGCTGGCTGCTGGCCCGATGTGGGGTGGCAGCGCGTCTGCATTGTTTTTATCGTAATCAGATTACGAATAACGTAATTTGCTCCACGCATGGCGTCAAGCTATAAAGGCGCGACTTGAAGAATCCAGAAGAAGATGTCCATGACCAAAGCCAGCTCCCCCGCCGACAACGGCAAGCAGAAAGTCCGCTCGGCGGAGGTCGGCACCGACATCCTCAAGGCCCTTGCCGAGTTGTCCCCGTCCACCTCGCTGTCACGCCTGGCGGAACATGTGCAAATGCCGGCAAGCAAAGTGCACCGTTACCTGCAAGCGCTGATCGCCAGCGGCTTTGCCGAACAGGATGCCGCCACCAACCATTACGGCCTGGGACGCGAGGCATTGCGGGTGGGGCTGGCGGCGCTGGGCAGCATCGATGTGCTGAAAACTGCCGCACTGCCGCTGTCGCAACTGCGCGACGAACTTAACGAGAGCTGCTTCATTGCCGTGTGGGGCAACCAGGGCGCGACCGTGGTCAGCATTGAACCGGCGGTGCGTGCAGTTACCGTGGTGACGCAGATGGGCTCGGTGCTGCCGCTGCTCACCTCCTCCACCGGCCTGGTGTTCGCCGCCTACCTGCCCGAGCGCGAAACCGTCGAGTTGCGTGACCGCGAACTGGCCGCCCTGCAGCACCACGCCGATGATTACCAGCCGGTGCTGGCAGGCATTCGCGAACGTGGCCTGCACCATGTGCACGGCCTGCTGATGCCGGGCGTGGATGCCCTGTCGGCGCCGGTGTTCAATGCCATGGGGCAGGTGGCGGCGGTGATGACCGTGGTCGGGCCGACATCGATCTTCCACGCCGACGAACATGGCCCAGCGGCGCAACGGCTACTGGCGGCAGCGCGGGAAACCAGCTGGCGCATGGGCTATTCGCCCGCTACCTGAGCGCTAGCGGCACTATTGCCCGATACGTAAAGGTGAATGTCATAAGCAGCTATTTTTCCCAGCGGATCAAGCGCTTATTCTTAACTCACTGGCCGGCATGAAGGGCTCTCCCCCCCGCCTTTCAGGCCTGCGAGGTTCACCGACGTAGATTTTGAAGCTCCTTGATCTAACGTCTCGATTGGCCGCTGCGGCTTGCAGCGGCCTTTTTTATTTGAGCGGATAAATCTTCAGCCCAGCGGGTATTTCTGCAGGTTCGCCATCATCTGCTGCAATGCCTGCAAACTGTCCTGAGGATGCACCGCCCCGTCAAAGTCGCCGATTTGCGCCCAGTGCTCCGCCACCTGCTCCGGGGTAAACCCCTCGCGCGGATCAAAACCCACTCCCAGGCTGCGCTCCCAACGCACCTTGCCCACCCAGCCGCCGCCCACCTCGAACAGCTCCCCCGTGCCCTGGCACTGCTCGCTGCCCAGATAAACCACCAGTGGGCTGACCAGCTCGGGCTTGAGCCGCTCGAATACCTGGGGTGGGATCAGCCCCTCGGTCATGCGGGTACCGCCCGTGGGAGCAATGGCGTTGACCAGGATGCCGTGCTTGCGCCCTTCGATGGCCAGCGTGCGGGTCAACCCGTACAGGCCCAGCTTGGCCATGCCGTAATTGGCCTGCCCAAAGTTGCCGTAGATACCCGAGGTGGAAGCCGTGAAGATCACCCGCCCCCAGTTTTGCTCGCGCAAGTGTGGCCAGGCGGCGCGGGTGACTTTGAAGGCCCCTTCGACATGCACCTGGTACACCTGCTCCCAATCGCTGTCGTCCATCTTGTGAAAGGTCTTGTCGCGCAGGATGCCAGCGTTGTTCACCAGCACATCGACCCGGCCGAACGTGTCCAGCGCCTGCTCGACGATACGTGCACCGTGGCTGACCGAGTCATGGTTGGCGATGGCGCTGCCACCGGCGGCGCGGATCTCCTCCACCACCCGGTCGGCGGCCGAGGCGCTGGCACCTTCCCCGTGGGTAGAACCGCCAAGGTCGTTGACCACCACCCTGGCACCCCGCGCGGCGAACAGCAGCGCGTGGGCGCGGCCCAGGCCGCCACCGGCGCCGGTGACGATCACCACGCGATCTTGCAAATGGACGGGCTCGCTCATGCTCATGGCTCCAGGCAGGTTCAGGTCAGCCGAGTGTCCGCCGCCAGCGGCAGGCGGACAATCAAGCTCACGCAGGCTGAATGCCTGGCAATAACGCAGGGCGATGAGGCCCCGTCAGGACCACGCCACTTTCGGCTGGTAGTAGCTGGACGGTTGTTCGCGAAAGGCCAGGTAGTGGCGCAGCACCTGCATCGGCGCTTCGGTATGGGGGTAATGGCCAATGCCGTGCAGCTGCACGGTGTCCGGCTCCGGCACCAGTTGCCGGTAACGCTCGAGCATGTGCCCGCCGGACAGTGGGTCGACCACGCCATTGATGAAACGCAGTGGTACGCCTTTGCGCTGCATCGCCCCGACCCAGCGTTCACGGTGCAACCTGCGCTCGGGCATGTAGCCCACCAACTTGTGCAGGATGCGTGTACCCCGGTTGGTAGCGATCAGGCTCCAGAAGTCATCCAGCGCGCTCTCACTGGGGTGAGTGCAGGGGCCATAGACCTGGGTCACATTGCGCACCAGGTCGTCACGCCCGAACGAACGCCCCACCAGCCAGCCAAAGCGGCTGAGCAGCAGCTTCTGGATCAGCAGCATGCGGCAGCTTTCGGGGAACAGCCCGCTGTTGAGGAACACGCAACTGGCGATGTCGGCGCGCTGCTCATGATGGCGCGCCAACAATTCCTGGGCCACGCTGCCGCCATAGTCATGGGCCAGCAGATGCACCGGCTGCTTGACCTGCAGGTGGGCAAGCAAGGCCTGCTGCAGGTCCGCTTGCTCCATCAGGCTGTAGGCATGATCAACCGGTTTGGCCGAATCGCCAAAACCGAGCATGTCGCACGCGATCACCCGGAAACGTTGGGTCAAAGGCCCCCACAGGTAGTGCCAATCCCAGCTGGCAGTGGGAAAACCGTGTAACAGAAGCAGGGGCTCTCCTTGCCCTGCGGTCCAGTAGCGGATGCTCTGGCCCCGGAAGATGAAACTCTGTCCCCGGGTACGCCAGACGCACAATGGAATTTCGGCCATAGGCATCAGAGCGGTCCCGGAGAAGTGGTGTTGACGGAATAGGGCAAGGCTGCGGTCATTGCATGTCACCTCGGCACATACATGTGCTCTCTATGTCGAGGCAGAGTCTAGCCAGCAGCCCGTTGGCTGGAACTTGCGTTGCCAGCCAGCTTGATGACTGAGCGAGTCAGTGGCACGAACGGTCAGAGCAGCATGGCCAGCAGCGGCGCTGCGAACAGGTTGAGCAGCCCAGTCAGGACCATGACCAGGCCGGCCACCGAGCCTTCTTCGCGGCCCACCTCCTGCGCCCGGCTGACCCCGGCGCCATGCGCGCCAACACCAAACAGCGCACCCCGTGCCAGCGGTGTACGCAGCGGCAACCAGCGCAGCAGCACGCCGCCGAACATGGCGCCGAGCACGCCAGTGAACATCACGAACACCGCCGTCAGTTCCGGCACGCCACCCAGGTCGTGGGCCAGCGGCATGGCGAAGGGCGTGGTGATCGAACGCGGCACAAGCGACAGGCTGGTTGCGCTGTCCAGCGCCAGCAGGTGCGCCAAGCCCCAGGAGCTGGCAATCGAGGCACAGCTACCAGCCACCATGCCCACCATCAGGGCTGGCCAATGGCGCGCCAGCATGGCCCGCTGCTGCCAGATCGGCACCGCGAAAGCCACGGTCACTGGGCCGAGCACGCTCATCAACCAGTGGGTGTTGCGGGCATACTCGGCATAGGCTGTATGCAGCGGCACGGCCACCCCCAGCAGCAAAACCGGCACCAGGATCAATGGCGACAGCAGGTAGCGCTTGCTGCGCCGGTACAGCCAGCGGCTACCCAGGTAGGCCAGCAAAGTCAGCGCCAGCCAGAACAGCGGCATGGGTTCAAGGCTCATGGCGTAACCTCCAACGGCACACCAGTTCCACGGTCAATGCCGTCACCACCATCACCATCAACGTGCTCACAGCGATTACCAGCAAGATGCGCCAGCCCTCTTCACGGATCAGCGAGCCGTAGTCCAGCAGGCTCATCAGCGCCGGGATGAAGAACAGCAGCATCTCGGCCATCAGCCAGCCGGCGCCCAATTGCAACATGGCCGGCTTGAGCACACCCGAAGCGAACAGTATCAACAGCAGGGCCAGGCCCATCACGCCGCCAGGGATCGGCCAGCCCAACCAGCTGGCGAGCTGGCCGCCGAGCAGGAACAGGGCACAGAGGATCGCCAACTCGATGAGCAGGCGCAGGGCTTTTTTCAATAAGGCGGGTTTCATGGCGGGTTTCCTCGACAGGCCCTCATTTTAAGATTCGACTGCCTAGGCCAGAAGCGAATTGTTAGACTGATCGCCATTCCATAATGGAATCCAAGCATGGAATTCAAACAACTGCGCAGCTTTATCGAAGTGGTCCACCGGGGCGGTTTTACCCAGGCCGCACAGACGCTGCACATCAGCCAGTCGGCGGTGAGCAAGCAGGTAGCCCAGCTGGAGCAAGATGTGGGCCAGCCGCTGCTGGAGCGTCAGGCCTCGCAACTGCACCTGACCGCTGCCGGGCGCATCGTGCTGGAGCGTGGCGAAGCCCTGCTGCGTCAGCGTCAGGCGTTGCTCAACGAACTGGACGATCTCAGCCTGATGGAGCGTGGCGAACTGCGCCTGGGTTTACCGATGCTAGGCAGCGACGCCTTGTTCGCCGGCCTGTTCGCCGAGTACCGACGGCGCCACCCGAACATCGCCATCCAACTGCTCGAAGGCGGTAGCCGCAGCGTCGAACAGGCTGTCAGAAGCGGCGAGCTGGAACTGGGCGGCAGCTTGACGCCCAGTGACGAGGCATTCGACTACCAGCCGTTCTGCAACGAACCCCTGGACGCCTTGCTGCCGGCTGGGCATGCCTTGGCGGGCTTGGCCGGAGTGGACCTGGGGCAACTGGCCGATACGCCGTTCTTGCTGTACCAGCGCAGCTTCGTGCTTAACGATCGGCTGTTGAAGGCGTGTCAGCAGCAGGGCTTTACCCCGAAAGAAGGCGGGCGCAGTGGCCAGGCAGATTTTTTGGCGGCGCTGGTGGCGGCGGGCCAGGGTGTGGTGTTGCTGCCCCGGGTAGTGGCAAAAGCGCTGGAGCGCCCCGGGGTGGTGCGTGTGCCGCTGCGTTCGCCGGAAGACCTGCGGTGGGATATTGCGTTCATCTGGCGACGCGGGGCCTATCTGTCACGGGCGGCTCAGGCGTGGCTGGCCTTGTTGCGCGAGCTCAACGCCTGACACTGCCCCTGTAGGAGCGGCTCTACCTTGGGACTCAGGCTTTGAAGGCACTCGCCAACTCAGCCAACCACGGCTCGGCATCTGCCTCCGGGGTCACTGTCTCGCTCGCATCCAGGCGCAGCATCGGCTGCACTTCGCGCACGCCCAGCTCGGCAAACAGCTCGCGCATCTGCTCGCCACCACCACAGTAGGTGTCACCATAGCTGGAATCGCCCAGCGCAATCACTGCGCCCGGCAGGCCGCGCCAGGCCGCAGGCAGGGTGTCACGAATGGCGCTGTACAGCGGCATGAGGTTGTCCGGCAGCTCGCCCATGCCGGTGGTCGAGGTCACGGCCAGCAAGGCGTCGGGGGCAAAGCCTTGAAGATCCTGAAGGGTGGCGCGGGCCGCATGCCAGGCCTCCAGCCCCGCTGCCTTGAGCAGCGATTCAGCGTGACGTGCGACTTCTTCGGCGGTGCCGTAGACCGATCCGGAAATAATGACGACTTTCATCGGGAAGAGGATTCCGAAACTGAGTGAAAACGTAGGATACTAGCATCCAGCGATGGCAAAAGGCCGCCTCTACCAAAGTCGCCGCCTTCAGCCCTGCTTCGCCCCCTTCTTGCTCAATGGCCCGAACATGATCAACGCGCAATTGCTGCAATCGATGGTCGATGCGTCCAATGACGGGATCGTGGTCGCCGAACAGGAAGGCGACGACACTATCCTGATCTACGTGAACGCCGCCTTCGAACGCCTGACTGGCTATAGCCGCGACGAAGTCCTCTATCAGGATTGCCGCTTTCTGCAGGCCGACGACCGTGACCAGCTTGGCCGCGCGCGCATCCGCAAGGCCCTGGCCGAAGGCCGCCCGTGCCGCGAAGTGCTGCGCAACTACCGCAAGGATGGCAGCGCCTTCTGGAACGAACTGTCGATCACGCCGGTGAGAAGCGACGCCGACCAGCGCACCTACTTCATCGGCATCCAGAAAGACGTCAGCCGCCAGGTCGAACTGGAACGGGAACTGGCCAAGATGTGCGCTCGTCCGAAAACCGACGAACGCGCCTGAACCAAGTACGCCACGCACGGTCAACCCCGTTGAAGAAATCGCCACCACCGAGTTCGATCATGCAAGCAGACGTGCTCCTGACCCAGGACGAGCTGGACTTCATACAGAACATGCAACACTCGCCGCAATTGAACCTGGCCGACTCCATGTCGAGCCTGCTGGTCAATGGCGACCGCCGCATCCAGAACTTGCTTACCCAGCTGGTGGCCAACGAGCAAGTGACCTTGCAGGCCCAGTTCAATAACCAGCAGATCAGTTTCCCGCTGCAACTGGTCGAGGACGAGTTTCACGCCCTGCACCTGCAACTGGGCTCACCGGAAATCTACGAAGACGGCCCCATGCTGCGCCCTTGGCGCCTGTCGATGGACCAGCCGAGCGCACTGCTTGATGCCCATGACCAGACCAGCGGCCTGTGGGTGCGTGATATTTCCTTCAAAGGTGTGTTGCTGGAAATCCGTGATCTGCCAGCGGCACCCGCCCGCTTCGAGCTTCGCTTCGCCCCAGGCGGCATCAGCCCGATCGAACTGCATGGCGTATTGGGCCGGCGCATCGGTCCAAACCTGGCGGCCTACGACCTCAGCCAAAGCCCGGCCGAAGAAATCGAACGGTTGCGGGACTACATCCTCCAGGCCCATCGCCAGGCCCATCCCGAGCTGCACACTCAGGTATCGAGCTGACCGGCCAGGAACTGCCGCAAACGCTGGCGCATCACACTACCTTGCGCCCCCAGGCAAGCGACAAGGCTGCCAGCCAAGCTCTCCTGTGCCACTTCTGCCGCTTCGCCGGCCAGCAACAACGGGCATTCCAGCATCGCCGCCAGGCGCGTAACGTGCCGGATAGTTTCTGCTGTCGGTGCCTGATGAGAAAACAGCACCAGAGCGTCCGGCCTCAGACGTTCGCAGACCAACGCCAGTTCTCGCAGCGGCTGCCCGCTCGCCAGTAGGGTCACACCTGTTTCCTCGCTGCTCAGAAGCAGGCTGGTTACCAGCAACTCAAGTTCATGACACTGCCCCGGCAACGGCGCCAACAACACGTTACGGCTGCGCGGCACATGGGCAAGCTGCAGACGGGCGAACACCCGACCGCGCAGGAACTGGTCAAGGAACAGCCATTCACTGGTCTGCCCGTAGCCGCCTTGCCGCACGGCCATGTCGTGCCACACAGGCATGAACACTTCGGCGAAAACCTGATCCAGGGTGCTGGCGGCAAATACCATCTCGTAAAGGCGATCCAGGCCTGCCAGATCGAAGCTCTGCACCGCTAGACGAATCTGGTGCTGCCAACGCTGCCAGGCATCTGTCGCGCCACCCGCCTGCCCGGCAAGGGCATGGCCTCGCGCGAGAATACTACCCACCTTGCTGACCGACACACCGCGCTCCAGCCAGCCAAGGATACGGCGGACCTCGTCGATGTCGGCCTGTGAGTACAGGCGGTGGCCACTGTCGGTGCGAATTGGCTGGATCAGGCCATAGCGGCGCTCCCAGGCACGCAGGGTCACGGCGTTGACGCCAGTCAGGCGGGAAACTTCACGAATCGGAAACAGCTCCTGCTGCTCGAAGCTGGCATCGATAACCGGACTACGTCCCTGTTCGTTCATCTGCACGGTGTACCCTGGGTGCGGAAGTTGAACACATAGTCTACTACGACAGCACCCGCCGCAGGGTGCAGCCATTTGCCGGCTGACATTTGCCGGTGATCGCAACTGCGCGATAATCCGCGCCCGATTCTTGCATGCACGCCTGCGTCGCCCACCACCCCGGGCCACGCAGCCAAAGGGGCCAGCTACCCGCCAGCCCCGTTGCCAGGAGATACACGATGTCTACCCCACCCGTCACCTTGATGGTGTCGCGCCGCGCCGCCCATGGCCGCTACCAGGACCTGCTGGCCTGGCTGCACGAAGGCGAGCAGCTGGCCACCGACTTCCCCGGTTACCTCGGCTCGGGCATCCTCGCCCCGCCACGCGATGGCGACGAATTCCAGATCATCTTCCGTTTCAGCGACGAGCCCACCTTGCATGCCTGGGAACATTCCGCTTCGCGGCGGGCTTGGCTGCAGCGCGGCAACGGCCTGTTCGAGCGCCCCAAAGAGGCGCGCGTAAGCGGCATCGATGACTGGTTTGGCACCAACATGGTGCAAAAACCACCGCGCTGGAAGCAGGCCGTGGCCATCTGGCTGGCGTTCTTCCCGGTATCGCTGGCATTCAACCTGCTGTTCGGCCACTGGTTGTCGGCACTCGACCTGATACCCCGCGTACTGCTCAGCACTTTGGCCCTGACGCCGCTGATGGTGTACCTGTTCATCCCGTTGTCCACCCGCTTGCTAGCCAGTTGGCTGCTGGCCTCCCCGGCCACCACTGGCGCCTTGCGCAGCCGCTGAGGCCAGGCCATACAACAGGGAAACAGTTCGGGTATGCTGGGTGGCAACCAAAGGACAGACAAGTTGACCGCCCCGAACATGAACAGCCCCATTCTCGTTACCGGAGCCAGCCAGCGCGTCGGGCTGGCCCTGGCCCTTGAACTGGCACAGGCCGGCCATACGGTGGTCAGTGCCAGCCGCAGCATCCAGCCACAGGCGGCCCACCCGAACATCGTGCAGTTCCAGGCCGACCTGTGCCAGCCAGCCGACCGCCAGGCCCTGATCGACCACCTGCACACCCATTACGACGGCTTGCGCGCCATCATCCATAACGCCTCGCTGTGGCTCGACGATGGCCTCGACAACCTCGACACCATGTTCCGCCTGCACGTCGAAGCGCCCTACCACCTCAACCTGGCCCTGGGCGACCTGCTGGCCAAGGTGGAAAAGGCCGACATCATCCACATCTGCGACGAAACCTCTTCGCGCGGCAGTAAAAGCCACATCGGCTACGCCGCCACCAAGGCCGCGCTGCAGAACATGGTGCTGTCATTTGCCGAAAAATATGCGCCCAAGGTGCACGTGAACGGTATCCTGCCCGGGCTGCTGATCCTCAAGGAAGGGGGTGACGAAGCCTACCGCCAGCAAACCCTGAAAAAGGCCCTGCTGGAATTCGAACCCGGCGCCGGCCCGCTGATCGAGACAGTCAAGTACCTGCTCGCCAGCCAGTACAGCACCGGCAGCCAGGTGGTCATCAACGGTGGCCGCCACCTGAAGAACCGCATGACTTGAGAGACGCCCATGACGCCACAACAACAGCTCGAACTTGAGGCCGCCGCGTTCCGCCGCCTGGTCGAACACCTGCAAAAGCGCACCGATGTACAGAACATCGACCTGATGAACCTGTCCGGTTTCTGCCGCAACTGCCTGTCCAAGTGGTACAAGGCCGCGGCTGACGAGCGCCAGCTCGACCTGAGCCTGGATGATGCCCGCGAAGCGGTGTACGGCATGCCCTACGCCGAGTGGAAAGCCCAACACCAGAAAGAAGCCAGCGCCGAACAACAAGCGGCGTTCGAAAAAGGAAAACCTCGTGACTGATCTGAACACCCTGCGCGCCAGCCTGGCCAGCGGCCAACATGTCTTTGCCGATACCCTGGCGTTCATTGCCGACAACTACAGCTACCAGCCTCAGGCGTTCAACAATGGCGGCGTGGAGAATGCGGCCGGGCAAAACGAAGGTTCGTGCAAAACCCTGGGCCTGGCTTTGCTGGAAGGGCTGAGCGACCAGGAAGCGCTGCTGGCCTTTGGCGAGCACTACCGTGACGTGGTGGCCACGCCCGAGGGCAGCGACCATGGCAATATCCGCGCGCTGATCAAGCAGGGTCTGGCGGGCGTGAAATTTGCCGGGCAGCCCCTGTCGCGCAAGGCTTGAGATAGCCCGGGCCACTCCCACAAGGGGCGCATACTTCCTGTGGGAGTGGCCTTGTGTCGCGATGGGCTGCAAAGCAGCCCCAAAATATCGATCCCACCCTCAATCCATGAGGGTTCCAGGCCCCCCTTCTTTCAGGTCTCCCTGCTGCAGCCACTGCAAGGCCACCGGCCACAAGCTTTCGCGAAACCGGTCATGGAAAAACGCGAAATGGCCAATTTCGTCGACCGAGATATCCACAGGCGCGATACGCAGGTGCCGGGCACCCTGTAGATAACCCAACAATCGCTCGGTCGCCGCCACGGTGCCAAACGGGTCGTCAGTGAGGCTGATGGCCAGCGTCGCCGCCCGCACCTGAACGAACGGAAGCGTCGCCAGCGCCCGAGCGCTGGGGCGATGCTCGTAACGTGGGGTACGTGTGGTCCAGTCGTGCACCACGCCGGATGGCGTGTCTTCAAGCCAACCCAGGCGCTTGCCGGGGAAGTAGCCGAATAACCGCGTCAGTAGCGGCATTACCACATGCCATTTGCCGAGCAACTGCCAGCGCTGGTCGACCGCGTAGTCGCGCCAATAGGCAAACTGCGCGCCCACCATCACTACCCGGCGTACCTGGCCTGCCGACGCGGCCAGCCCTACTGCGCAGCCGCCGAAACTGTGCCCCACCACGTCCACTGGCTGACCGGGGAAATGCTCTGCCGCATGCGCCAGCATCGCTTCGAAATCCAGCCTGCCCCAATCGCTCCACGAGGCCTGGAAGCCGCGCAACGAAGCTGGGCGGGACTCGCCGATGCCACGGTAATCGTAGGTCAGCACATCGCAGCCCTGGGCAAACAGGTAGTCGGCAAAGCGGGAGTAATAGCGGCAGCGTACCGAAGTGGCAGCGTTGATGATCACCAGCGGACGCTGGGGGTCAGGGCGAGCGTGGCGCCAGCAGAAGCCGCCGAGGCTGTAACCGTCGGCTGTGGCCTGGCGAAAGGGGGCGGCGGGTTGGGTGAGGCTACTCATGGCGCATTCCCTGTTGTTGTGCGCCAAAGCTAGCAAAGATTTTATAGCCTGTACCGGCCTCTTCGCGGGTTTACCCGCAAAAGGGCCGGTGCAGGTTAACTACGGTTACAGCTCGATGCAGTCGAACTTGACATCGGTGGCCACGTCTTCGTCGTAGTTGACGTCAGCGCGCTCGAAACCGAACAGGTTGAGGAACTGCTTCTTGTAACCGGCGTAGTCGGTCAGCTCGAACAGGTTCTCGGTGGTCACTTGTGGCCACAGGGCCTTGCAGGCGGTCTGAACGTCGTCGCGCAGTTCCCAGTCGTCCAGGCGCAGACGGCCCTTCTCGTCAACGTCGGCCGGCGCACCGTCGGCACGGTACATACGGTCGCGGTACATGCGGTCGAGCTGGTTCTGAGTACCTTCGTGAATGCCTTTCTCCTGCATGATCTTGAAGACCATCGACAGGTACAGCGGCATCACCGGGATGGCCGAGCTGGCCTGGGTCACCACCGACTTGAGCACGGCCACGTTGGCGCCGCCTTTCACTTCATCGGCCAGTTTCTGGTCCAGACGCAGGGCGGTTTCGTCCAGGTCCTGCTTGGCCTGGCCCAGGGCACCGTGCCAGTAGATCGGCCAGGTGATATCGCTGCCGATGTAGCTGAAGGCCACGGTGCGAGCGCCTTCGGCCAGCACGTTGGCGCCTGCCAGGGCATCGATCCACAGCTGCCAGTCCTGGCCACCCATGACGGTGACGGTGTCGGCGATTTCCTGCTCGGTGGCCGGCTCGATGCTGGCCTCGATGATGGTGTCCTTGTTGGTGTCGATGGCGGTCGACTTGTACGGCTCGCCGATCGGCTTGAGTGCCGAGCGAATCACTTCACCGGTCTGCGGCAGCTTGCGCACGGGCGATGCCAGCGAGTAGATGACCAGGTCGACCTTGCCACCCATTTCGTTCTTGATCAGTTCGATGACCTTGGCACGGGCTTCGTCAGAGAAGGCGTCACCGTTGATCGACTTGCTGTACAGGCCTTCGGCCTTGGCAAACTTGTCGAAGGCTGCAGAGTTGTACCAGCCAGCGGTGCCGGCCTTGGTCTCAGTGCCAGGCTTTTCGAAGAACACACCCAGGGTGTCGGCCTTGAAGCCGAACGCCGCGGTGATGCGAGCTGCCAGGCCGTAGCCGCTGGAAGCGCCAATGACCAGGACCTTCTTCGGGCCATCCTCGCGCACGCCCAGCTTGCGGGTGGCTTCGATCTGGTCACGGACGTTGAGCTCGCAGCCCTTCGGGTGAGTCGTGGTGCAGATGAAACCGCGAACCTTAGGATGAATGATGGCCAATGTCTGTACCTCGTCAGGTTTATGCCGGGGAAGCGCCGCTTGGGGCGATTCCGATTGATCAGAGGGTGAGACTACCCCCGCAGGTTATCCGACACATATTACGGGGTGATCATGGGGATGCAAAACCGAGGTTCTTGCGTGCCGGCATCAATCCAAGGCCAACGCGGCTCTCAACCAGTCCAGAAACTGCCGGGCTAGCGGATCCTCCTGACTCTCCCGATGCACCAGGCAAGCCCACGCAGGCCCCCGCACCCGCTGCGCCGACAACGCCTGCAAACGCCCCTCTTGCACGGCCCGACGCGCCAGCAACTGGCTGACCAACGCCACCCCCAACCCCTCGCTCGCCGCATCCAGCAACAGCCCCGGGTCGGAAAAATTCAGCCCCTTGCCCTGCTGCCCAACATCCTCGCCGCCCTCCAGTTGCCAATGGCTCCAGTCCATCTCCCGTTCGCCGTGCAAGGTCGTACGCGCGGTTGCAGTCGCCAGGGAAGGATGGCAAGCCGGGTACAGCTGGTCCTGATGCAGCACGCTGAAGCTGCACTCAGCCTGGGCACTGAGATCATCGCGGATAGCCAGGTCGATGGTCTCGGTGGCCATGTCCGGCACCTCGAAACTGGTAAACAACCACAAGTCGACCTGCGGACAGCGCTGGTGAAAGTCCGCCAGCCGCGGCAGCAGCCAGTGCCTGGCAAAAGCCGGGCTGGTGTTCACCACCAGCTGATTGGGCTTGCGGTACTGGTCTAGCCGGCGAATGCCTACGGCCAGGTGCTGCAACAGCGATTGCGTGGTGCTGAGCAGGTCGTGCCCGGCGTCGGTCAGGCTCACGCTACGGCCACTGCGATGAAACAGCGGCTGCTCCAGGTAGGTTTCCAGGCTGCGAATTTGTTGGCTGATGGCCGACTGGGTCAGGTTCAACGCCTCGGCGGCCTTGTGGAAGCTGCCTAGCCGCGCAGCGGCCTCGAAGCCGCGCAGGGCATTAAGGGGTGGCCAGTGTTTGAGCATGATTGATAAGACCCGCTAATCAGATATGCGCTAAATCTATCGTTTGTCGCCAGCCAAGCCTAGCCATAGCATGGACACCAACACCCGCGACGGCGGGCTTCGTTGATAAAAATCCTTAATAGATCGGAGTTCACTATGCACCTGTCCCTCGACAGCGGCTGGCGTATGCCTGCCGAATGGGCCCGCCACGCGGCAACCTGGATGGTCTGGCCACACAACCAGGCCGTATGGGAAAGCGGCTGGCACGTGCGCCTGGCCGATGTACAACAGGACTACGCCCGTGTCGCAGCGGCCATCGCCCGTTTCGAACCGGTAAAGATGGTGGTCGACCCCTCCGCCATGGCCAGCGCCCGCGCCTTGTGCGGCGCCAATATCGAGCTGATCGAACTGGCCGTGGACGACAGCTGGTGCCGTGACAGCGGCCCAAGCTTCGTCTGCCACCCACAGCATGGCCTGGCCGGCCTGAGCTGGCGTTTCAATGCCTGGGGCGGCAAGTCGCACCACAGCCTGGACCGCAGCCTTGGCCGACGCATGCTCGACCAGCTGGGCCTGGACGGTTTCAGCACGTCCCTGTGCAACGAAGGTGGGGCGATCCATGTGGATGGCGAAGGCACACTGATCACCACCGAATCGGTGCTGCTCAACCCTAACCGTAACCCAGGCATCAGCAAGGCTGAATTCGAGGCCTGTTTCGCCCGCTACCTGGGCATCAGCAAGACCATCTGGCTGCCGGGTGACCCGCAGTACGTCACCGGTGACATGACCGACGGCCACGTCGATGGCGTATGCGCCTTCGCCCGCCCAGGCGTGCTGCTGGTCGACGCCACCCATGAGCAACACTCGGTGTACGCCGAGGTGGTGCGGGAAAACCGCCGCGCCCTGGAACTGGCCACCGACGCCCAAGGCCGCCATTTCGAACTGCTCGACCTGTACGAGGCCAGCGCCGCCGTCGATCAGAATGCCGAGGTGTTCTGCGCGTCCTACACCAACTTCTACATCGCCAACGGCGCGATCATCATGCCGGCCTATGGCATCGCTGCCGACCAGGAGGCCGCTGCGCAGCTGGGCCACGCCTTCCCAGGCCGGGAGATCGTGCCGGTGCGCATTGACCACATCGCCTACGGCGGTGGCGGCATTCATTGCATCACCCAGCAGCAGCCCGAGGTGCAGCCATGAGCCAGTTGCGTATCGCCACCACGCAGATGCCGTGCAGTTGGAACCTGCCCGACAACCTCGACCGCGCCGAGCAACTGGTACGCCAGGCCGCTGCCAAGGGCGCCCAGGTGATCCTGCTGCAGGAGTTGTTCGCTACCCCGTACTTCTGCATCGAGCAGGATCACCAGCACCAGGCCCTTGCCCAGCCCTACCCCGACAGCCCGATCCTGCAGCGCTTCGCCGCGCTGGCCGGCGAGCTGGGCGTGGTGCTGCCGCTGAGCTGGTACGAGCGCGCCGGCAATGCCTTCTTCAATTCGCTGACCGTGGCCGACGCCGATGGCCGCCTGCTCGGTGTGTATCGCAAGACCCACATCCCCAACGCCATCGGCTACCAGGAGAAGGAATACTTCAGCCCTGGCGACACCGGCTTCAAGGTCTGGGATACCGCCTTCGGGCGCTTGGGCATCGGTATCTGCTGGGATCAGTGGTTCCCCGAAACCGCTCGCTGCCTGGCCCTGATGGGCGCCGAGGTGCTGCTGTTCCCCACCGCCATCGGCTCCGAGCCGGGCTGCGCCGAACTGGACTCTCGCGACCATTGGCAGGTCGCCATGCGCGGCCATGCCGCCGCCAACCTGCTGCCGGTGGTGGCAGCCAACCGCGTGGGCGAGGAAGTTGCCGCCAGCGATGCAGCGCTAGCCATGCGCTTCTATGGCTCATCGTTCATCTGCGACCACAAGGGCGCCATGCTCGCCGAAGCCGACCGCGACAGCAGCGGCATCTGGCTGCATGACCTGGACCTGGCCGGCATGCGCGAAGACCGCCTGAGTTGGGGCATCTTCCGTGATCGCCGCCCGGAAATGTACGCAACGCTGCTGACCCTGGACGGTACACACCCACACAGCCTGAGGGCCTGAGCATGAAACACCACGTTCTAGCCGCATTGGCACTGGCCGCCTGCGCTGGCCAGGCACTGGCCGAACAGCCGGTGCTGCGCCTGTACAACTGGGCCGACTATTTTGCCGAGGACACCCTCAAGCAGTTCACGGCCGAAACCGGTATTCAGGTGATCTACGACGTGATGGACGGCAGTGAAGTGCTCGAAGCCAAGCTGATGTCCGGGCGCAGTGGTTACGACCTGGTGTTCCCCGGCGATACCGTTGCAGAGCGTTTGATGCGCGCTGGCAGCCTGCAGCCACTGGACCACAGCCGCCTGGAGGCGCTCGACGATATCGAGCCCGGCCTGCGCAAGCTGCATGCCCAATACCCCAAGGCCAGCCAGGCCACGGTGCCCTACACCTGGGGCACCATCGGCCTGACGGTGAACGCCGACAAGGTTCGCCAGCGCATGCCTGATGCACCGCTGGACAACCTCGACTTGCTGTTCAAGCCGGAGTTGGCGGCCAAGTTCGCTGACTGTGGTATCTCGGTCATCGACTCGCCCGATGAAGTGCTGGCCGTGGTACTCAACTACCTGGGCCGCGAACCACGCAGTGCCAAGCGTGAGGACCTGGCCGCCGCCAGCGAACTGCTCAAGGCGATACGCCCGTATGTGCGCAAGTTCCAGTCCCAGCCGGTGACCGAATTGGTCAACGAGAACTTGTGCCTGTCACTGGGCTACAGCGGCGATGTGATCCAGGCCCAGCGTACCGCCGAGTCCGCTGGCAAGCACCTCGACTTCCAGTACCGCGTACCGCGCCAAGGCACCACGGTGTGGATGGACACCATGGCCATTCCGGCCGATGCCAGGCACCCGGAATACGCCTATCGTTTCATCAACTTCGTCATGCGCCCGGCGAACATGGCTGCCATCAGCAACTTCACCGGCTACCCCACGGCCAGCGCCAAAGCGCGCCAGGCGGTGGACCCACGCATGCGCGACAACCCCGATATCTATCTCGACGAAGCCACCTATGCCCGGCTGATTCCGGGCCGGGATATTCCACAGGCCGACATGCGGGCACGCATGCGTGTGTGGACGCGCTTCAAGACTGCACAGGACTGAACCATGCCAAGCCGTAGAACCTTCCTGCAACTGTCGTTGGCCGCCGGCCTCGGCGCTGGCCTTGGCCTGCCCCTGGGGCTGGCCCGTGCCGAAGAACCGGGGCGCTGGTTCATGCCTGACGAGGGCGAATTGCAACAGCGTGCCTTCATCGCCTTTGGCGCCCAGGATGCGATCTGGGAGGACTTCACCGCCGACGTGCAAGCCGCACTCGGTCGCATTAGCCAGGCCATCGCGCGTTATCAGCCGGTGACCGTGTTCTGCCGCGCCAGCGAGCGCCAGCTGGCCGAGCAGCACTGTGGCCACCACAACACACATTTTGTCGAATGCCAACTGGATGACATCTGGATGCGCGACATCGGTGCCAATTTCGTCGTCGACGATGACGGCGCCCTGGCGGCGGTGGACTTCAACTTCAATGGCTGGGGCAACAAGCAGCGCCACCGTAACGATGCCCAGCTGGCCAAACGCGTTGCCACCCTGGCCAACGCGCGCTACCAGCGCAGTGAGCTGGTGGGGGAAGGGGGCGCCATCGAGGTGGACGGGCACGGCACCGGCATCATGACCGAGAGCAGTTGGGTCAATGCCAACCGCAACCCGGACTGGAGCAAAGCCGAGGTCGAGGCCGAGCTGAAGGCGCGGCTGGGCCTGAGCAAGATAATCTGGCTGCCGGGCATCGCCGGGGAAGACATCACTGATGGGCATGTGGATTTCTACGCCCGCTTCGTGCGGCCGGGTGTGGTGATTGCCAACCTGGACAACGACCCGGACTCCTATGACCACGCCGTGACGCGTAAACACCTGGAAATCCTGAAGCAGGCCACCGATGCCGAAGGCCGTAAACTGCAGGTTCACGTGGTGTCACCGCCGCTGCGCGGGCGGCGTAACAAGTTCAGCAAAGGTAATGACGACTTTGCAGCGGGGTACATCAATTACTTCGTGATCAACGGCGCGATCATCGCACCGCAGTTCGGTGATGCGCAGGCGGATGAGAAGGCCCGAGCACTGCTGGCGGCGTTGTATCCAGGGCGGGATATCGTGCAACTGGACATCGATGCCATCGCGGCTGGAGGTGGGGGGATTCACTGTGTGACCCATCAGTGCCCGGCCGTTTGAATGAGGTTGCCTGGCCTGGCCTCAATCACGACGCCGCCGGCGCCCGGTGATCATCGACAACGGCAAGTTTTCGCGCAGCAGCACGCTTTCGTAGATGGCCGCCAGCACATGCACACACACCAGCGCCAGCACCGCATTGGCCAACCAACCGTGCAGGTCGGTCGGCCAATCGGCGCCCCACAGTGCATCCACTTCCTGCGACGCCCAACCAGTCAGGCCCAGGCCAGCGATACCCGCCAGCATCAACAGCATCACCAAGGCGCCAATCGGCGAGTGCCCCAGACGATGGCAAGGCTCCCCACGCAGCACCTTGCGCGCGTGCCCGGCCACGCGTGCCGGGGTTGGCCAGAAGTCGGCCCAGCGCGCACTGGCTGGCCCGACAAAGCCCCAGACCACGCGCACCACGACGCACGCCAGTGCGTAGTAGCCCAGCCACTGGTGCCAGTCATCGCCCTCTTCGTTGAAAAAGTAGTTGGCGAAGAACACCGCTGCGATCGACAGGTGGCACAGCCGCAGGAGGGGATCCCACAGCCGCACCATGCCGTCGCTGTTCAATCGTGGTACTCGGACTTGACCGCTTTGCCGGTCACCGGGTCATGATAAATCTCGACCTTGCGACCGTCCTTGTCGAACCCATAGATCTCGTAGCAATTGCCCTTGGTAACCTTGAACTTGTTGATCTTGTAGCCCTGCTCCTTGAGCTGGGCCTGGAACTTTTCCTGGTCTTGCCAGGTGCTTTTATCCGCGGTGGTGCATTGGGTGGCGGCGAATGCTGTGCTGCTGCCGATCAGGAGGGTCAGTGCGATCAGGATGCGCATGGGTATGGGCTCCATTGGGTTGAGTGAAACAGCACGAAATTCAGCTTAGTTGGGGAGGACGCCAAGTGCCCATTGATTTGTTTTTCATATCAATCCGAAAGAAAAACAAACTTAACAAATAAGCCAAACCCGCCGATGCTGGTGGCACTACGCCTATTGCCCGGAGAACAACAACATGAACGACGTGGTTATCGTCGCCGCAACCCGTACCGCCATTGGCAGCTTCCAGGGCGCCCTGGCCTCCGTGCCTGCGGTCGACCTCGGCGCCGCCGTGATCAAGCGGCTGCTGGAGCAGACCGGGCTGGACCCGGCGCAAGTCGACGAAGTCATCCTCGGCCAGGTGCTCACCGCCGGCGCCGGGCAGAACCCGGCGCGCCAGGCTGCGATCAAGGCCGGCCTGCCCTTCAGCGTACCGGCCCTGACCCTGAACAAGGTCTGCGGCTCGGGCCTCAAGGCCCTGCACCTGGCCGCCCAGGCCATCCGTTGCGGCGACGCCGAGGTGGTGATTGCCGGTGGCCAGGAGAACATGAGCCTTGCTCCCTACGTGATGCCCTCGGCCCGTACTGGCCAGCGCATGGGCCATGGCCAACTGATCGACAGCATGATCACCGATGGCCTGTGGGATGCGTTCAATGACTACCACATGGGCATCACTGCCGAGAACCTGGTGGACACGTACAGCCTCACCCGCGAACAGCAGGATGCCTTTGCCGCCGAATCGCAGCGCAAGGCGGTGGCGGCGATCGAGGCCGGCCGATTCGACGCGGAAATCACCCCCATCCTGCTGCCACAGAAAAAGGGCGAGCCCAAGGTCTTCGCCCGTGACGAGCAGCCACGCCCGGACACCACCGCCGAGTCCCTGGGCAAACTGCGCCCGGCCTTCAAGAAGGACGGCAGCGTCACTGCGGGCAATGCCTCCAGCCTGAATGACGGCGCCGCCGCCGTGCTGCTGATGAGTGCGGCCAAGGCCAAAGCCCTGGGCCTGCCGGTGCTAGCGAAGGTCGCCGCCTATGCCAGTGCCGGGGTAGACCCGGCGATCATGGGTATCGGCCCGGTTTCGGCGACCCAGCGTTGCCTGGACAAAGCCGGTTGGCAGTTGGCCGAACTGGACCTGATCGAAGCCAACGAAGCCTTTGCCGCACAGGCGCTGGCCGTGGGCAAGGCGCTGGAGTGGGATGCCGCACGGGTCAACGTGAATGGCGGGGCGATTGCCCTGGGCCACCCGATTGGTGCTTCCGGGTGCCGCGTGCTGGTGACCTTGCTGCACGAGATGATCAAACGCGATGCCAAGAAAGGCCTGGCAACCTTGTGCATTGGCGGTGGGCAAGGGGTGGCACTGGCGATCGAGCGCTGATCTAAAACCGAGTCGAACAGGCTAGGCCCTTTCGCGGGTTTACCCGCGAAGAGGCCGGGCCTGCTTGAACACCACTCTCAGGCCTCAGAACCG
Organism: Pseudomonas sp. NBRC 111132; assembly: GCF_001320565.1. Lineage (NCBI taxonomy): Bacteria > Pseudomonadati > Pseudomonadota > Gammaproteobacteria > Pseudomonadales > Pseudomonadaceae > Pseudomonas > Pseudomonas sp. NBRC 111132. The sequence goes on along the minus strand of NZ_BCBI01000080.1, from coordinate 1,877 downwards.
CTCATCGGCAATTGCCGGCAAGGTCAGCTCCCGCACATAACTGGCCGCCGAAAGCTCCAGCAGCGTGCGCACCATCAGCACCACATCGTGCAGCGGTATCAGCCCCCCTTCCCCACGCGCCGCAGCCTCTTCCACCGGCACATCCAGGCCGTCTTCGGTATTGAGGTACCCAAGGTTCAGGCACGTCACCCCAAGGCCTTGCCCTCGATAGCCTTCCCGCAATGCTTCGGCGATGCCGCGCAGGCCGAACTTGGAGGCAGCGAAGGTCACTTCCGGGCGACCGCTTTGGGGCAGGCCGGAAGTGGAACCGGTCAGGATGATCCGTGGTTTTTCGCTTTCGAGCAGCAGCGGCAGCAGCCGCTTGACCAGCAGGATGGTGGCGGTGATGTTGCAGTCGACCATGCGCTGCAGCGCTGCGTCACAGTCATCAAGGAAGCTGTAGTGGTCTTCGAACGCTTCGGCCTCCCACAGGCCGAGGTTATAGATCAGCGTATCCACGCCACCCTCAGCCAGCGCTCGGGCTATCGACTCTACTGCAGCGGCAGGCTGGCCTAGATCGGCCTCGATCCACTGGGCGTCAATACCCTTGCCGACATTCACTGCCGCGGGTTTGCTGCGCGACACCCCAATCAACGTATCGCCGGGTTTGCCCAACCCTTCCATGAAAGCCTTGCCCAGGCCTTTACTGGCGCCGACTACCAGAACACGCATCGCATCACTCCCTGTCGATTTGATCGGAGTCGGCATTCTAGGGGGTTTTAAGCGCCCGTGGCGATGATCAAGCCGCAGCTCGGTTTTCGTCCAGCGCAGCTGCCAGCACGGCCACTTCCTGGCACTTCTGCACGGCCACTTCCACCGGGCTGCGCGACAACGAGCAGGCCGGCGCCAGCCATAGCCGCTCCCCCAGACGCTCATGGGCATCGTGCAGCAGGCCCAGGGTTTCTCCCAAGTCGCAAGCAGCTGCAGTGCGGCCGTCGACCAGGCCCAGCGACAACACCTTGTAGGTCGGTAGGCGGTCCAGAAGGGTCTGGTACTGCTCGGGTGCCTGTACCAGGTCGACATGCAGGCCATCGACAGGCAGGTTCACGGCCAGGCCGAGGTTGCCGTCAAGGCCACCGTAGTAGGTGGCAATCAGCTTTTTCAGCGGCGCGCGCTGAAGAATGTTGTAGACGCGCTCGTAAGCGTTTTTCCAGTCCTGCGGCAGGTCTTCGGCGAGAATCGGTTCATCGATCTGCACCCACTCCACGCCCATTGCAGCCAGGCGGTTGAGGTACTGATCGTACAGCGGCAGCAGGCGCTCGAGCAGTTCCAGCGTTTCGATGCTGCCGTTGTTTTCGCCCTGCCACAGATAAGTCAACGGGCCGATCACCACTGGCTTGACCGCATGGCCCAAGGCCTTGGCTTGTGCCACTTCATCAAAAAGCTGCGCCCAGCTCAGGTCGAACGGTTGATCATGCCAGGCAAAGTCACCCACTGGCAGCAATTGGATGCCGGCATCACGCTGAGCCTGCCAGTGACAGGCACGCGCCTCGCGGTCACCGCTGATGTGTGGAAAGCCCAGGTTGTGTGCCAGTGCCATGTTTTGTCCCTTAACCTGCATAAATGAATGAGAGGGATTTTCCGGCGGATAAACGCTTGAGACAAACTCATTAAATTTGAGATGAACCCAAGATTTCTTCATGATCATGCTGATGTCTCATTCAGAGCATCACCCTGCGCGTTCGGACATGACCCCGCCCGCCTTCTGCCGCACAATGCCACCCTGACCACACCGGGTGCCCAGCCACATGAGCCTGCTGAAAACCGCGCTGCGCGAAAAGAACTTCGTCTGCGTCATGGAATTCGTCCCCAAGCCTTCGGCTGAACGCTTCGCCGCC